>NZ_JBQCIT010000056.1:0-22131 GCF_051953455.1 Parafilimonas sp.
GGAGCTGTTTTATTGCTGGCCATACAGTCTGTGTTTTTACACCAGAACGTATGCTCAAACTTTAAAATCTCCATGCCCATTTCCGGACCCACTTTATCCATGATCTTTTGGGCATCGTACGTGCCGTAATAATTACCCACACCCGCGTGGTCGCGGCCGATGATCATGTGTGTGCAACCATAATTCTTACGCAATAATGTATGATTGATGGCTTCACGCGGGCCTGCATAACGCATAGCGGTAGGCAATACGGCCAGTGTCGTGTTATCCGGATTGAAATAATTTTCAATCAACACTTCGTAGCATTTCATACGCACAGGAGCAGGAATGTCATCGCTTTTTGTTTCACCAACAAGCGGGTGGATCATGGCGCCGTCCACAATTTCCTGGGCGCATTTAATTAAATATTCATGTGCGCGGTGAATAGGATTACGTGTTTGGAAAGCCACGATAGTTTTCCAGCCGCGTTTTTCAAATTCAGCGCGTGTTTCTGAAGGATCGAGGAAATATTTGGCATCGATATCTTCTTTGCGAAGCGGCCTGTTTACCATTTCCAGCGGGCCTGCAATGTATTTATTGCCGCCGCGCCTGATGGCAGCAACACCAGGATGCTGGTCTTCAGTTGTACCAAAGCATTTTTGAGCGAAATTATCGAGATCAAGTTCGAATTTCTCGTCAACAGTCATTACGGCTAAAACACGGCCTTCCTGATCCAGCAATGCAATTTCTTCGCCTTCCTTTATTTTATCAAACTGGTCGCCTGCAGGTAATGGAATAGGAATGCCCCATGCAAGACCGTTTGTTAATTTCATATTTTCAATAACAGATTCGCAGTCTGCTTTGCCCATAAAGCCTGTAATAGGGCTGAATGCGCCGATTGCTATCATTTCAACATCGGCTGCGTAACGGTTTTCAATCGTTAGCTGGAAAAGATTTTTTGCTTTAGCTTCCAGTTCATCTTTACGGGCGCCTGTAGCAATTTTGTTAACCAGCGTACCGCCATGTGGTTGATTCATACTATATTATTTTTTTGTTGGTGAATTGATTTATGCTTTTTGAATGTAGCCTTTTTCTTCCAGGTAGTTGATAACTGTTTGGGCGCTTTCGTCCAGTGTCTGGCTGCCCGTGTCAACTGTTAATTCAGGGTTTGCAGGTGCTTCATATGGGTCGCTGATGCCTGTAAAGTTTTTTATTTCACCGGCGCGGGCCTTTTTATACAAACCTTTTGTATCGCGGCTTTCGCACACTTCCAGTGAAGCGGCTACATAAACTTCAACAAATTCACCTTCTTTCACCAGGGCGCGCACCATTTCGCGGTCTTCAATATAAGGCGAAACGAAAGCAGTGGAAACCAAAACACCGGCATCAACAAATAATTTAGCAACCTCACCAATCCTGCGGATATTTTCCTTACGGTCATCAGCCGTAAAACCAAGGCCTTTGTTTAAGCCCATGCGAATATTATCTCCATCCAATACATAGGTATGATAACCCCTTTCATATAATTTTTCTTCAACCTTGTTGGCGAGGGTGGATTTCCCGGCGCCGGACAGGCCAGTGTACCAAAGGATTGCAGATTTGTGGCCGTTCATACGGTGACGGTCTTCTTTGTTGATGGTGGCAGCGTGCCATACGATGTTTTTTACAACTTCCATTGCGCTATGTTTTTTTTAGTTTGCGCGAATGTACGGTTTGACGGGCATAAATCCTATTAAGACGATAGATTTTAAGCGTAAATAATACACCAGGGCTGCTTTTCCGGCAATTATAAAATCCTGTTTTTAGCAGAAGGTAAACCAGCCTTTATTTTTCTTTAAAAAATATTCTCACATATTTTCGGGCATTTTTATTGCTATGGGATATACGCTCATTTTAAACGGCTTATATTAGAACATGCATGCTAACCTGAAACTTTTATCAACCAGTAGCCAGGTTTTTAGCTTCCCGTAAATTGCATTTATCAAAATTACTGCAGTTTGATTCATCCTTTAAACAGGAACCTGGTTATAACCTTGATTTTGTATGATATACAACACTGGAACCTTTGTCATAGAGCTCATAAGAAATAATGTTCAGGGCAATGTGGCTGAATTGGGTGCATATAAAGGCGAATTTGCAAAAAGGCTAAACCAGCTTTTTTCTGACCGGAAACTATATCTCTTTGATACATTGAAGGCTTCGTCAAAATGATATCCCGCAGAAAAACAAAACCATTTTCCAAGCGGCGAACAGGATTTTTCAGACACAAGTGTTGAATTGATTTTAGGAAAGATGAAATATCCGCAGAACTGTATTGTGAAAAAGGGATATTTTCCTGAATCGGCCGCGGATGTGGATAACAGGTTTTGCTTCGTTAGTCTC
This sequence comes from Parafilimonas sp., assembly GCF_051953455.1. Classification (NCBI taxonomy): domain Bacteria; kingdom Pseudomonadati; phylum Bacteroidota; class Chitinophagia; order Chitinophagales; family Chitinophagaceae; genus Parafilimonas; species Parafilimonas sp. The sequence goes on from NZ_JBQCIT010000056.1 coordinate 2,362, forward strand.
GATGCCAATTTATACAAACCACTGCTTAGCAGTTTGCAGTTTTTTTATCCCAGGCTGGAAAACAAAGGCTACATATTTGTGCATGATTTTAATAACGATCTTAATAAAATCGCCCGCCAGGCTGTGATAGAATTTTACAGCCTTACCAATATCAGCTATATGCCTATTCCCGATGGCTGCGGTAAGGCAATAATAACAAAATAGAAAAGCAGATTGTTGTAATTTCGGCATCTTCATTATGGCTGAGAATAAGGAAAACCCGGGATATTCACCCGAAGAAATAATAGAAGTTTACGGAGCAAGGGCGCACAATCTTAAGAATATCGACATCAATATTCCCAAAAATAAGCTGGTGGTTATAACCGGTATAAGCGGCAGCGGTAAATCGTCGCTGGCTTTTGATACTATTTATGCCGAAGGCCAGCGCCGTTATATGGAAACTTTTGGTGCCTATGCCCGGCAGTTTATTGGCGAAATGGAAAGACCCGATGTGGATAAGATAACAGGTCTCTCGCCCGTAATTTCCATTGAACAAAAAACTACCAATAAAAACCCGCGTTCAACCGTTGGCACCGTAACAGAAGTGTATGATTTTATGCGCCTGTTGTATGCACGCATTGGCGAAGCCTTCAGTTACAATACGGGCAAAAAAATGGTAAAATGGAGCGAAGAAGAAATTGTAAACAATATTTTTCAGCGGTTTGATAACGAAAAAATTTCTTTACTGGCGCCACTGGTTCGCGGACGTAAAGGCCATTACCGCGAACTTTTTGAAGAAATACGAAAGAAAGGTTTTGTAAAAGTGAGGGTTGATGGGGAGATAAAAGATATTACGCCCAAAATGCAGGTGGACCGCTATAAAATTCACGACATTGAAGTGGTGGTTGACCGTTTGAAAGTAACAGATAGCTTCCGCCACCGGTTAAGCCAGAGCGTTCAGCAAACATTAAAAATGGGTAAAGATTTAATGTTTGTGCATGTTGAAGGCGATGCGGAAATAACGTCTTACAGTAAGCAGTTAATGTGCGCAGATACAGGTCTTTCTTATGAAGAACCTTCACCCAATTCATTTTCATTTAACTCGCCATATGGCGCTTGTCCAACCTGTAAGGGATTAGGCAGCGTGTTTACAATAGATATGGACCTGGTGTTGCCTGACCGGTCAAAATCAGTTCGAGAAGGCGCCCTTATACCTTTAGGCGAGGAAAGGGATGCCAGCGTATTTCAGCAGGTGGAGACTTTTGCAAAAAAGAATAAAATAAAGCTGGATATAGCCGTAGAAAAATTACCTGAAGATCATCTAAACCTTTTGCTGTATGGTGATAAAAATATTAATGCTACGCTTGAAGTAAACACAGATGACGAAACTGTTCCCAACGAATATACGGGAAGTTATGAAGGTATTATTCCAATGCTGAAACGGTGGTTCGCTTCTTCTTACAGCACAGAAGCCTTGCGCGACTGGGTACAGAAATATATGACGCTTAAAACCTGTCCTTCCTGCAATGGTGCCCGCCTGAAAAAAGAAAGCCTTTGGTTTTTGATAGATAGAAAAAATATTTCTGAGTTGAGTGAAATGAATCTGGATAAACTGTATGCATGGTTTGATGGCATTGAATTGAGGCTCGATAATAAACAGCGAACTATTGCAAAAGATGTAATTAAGGAAATACGTGAACGCTTAACTTTTTTACTGAATGTTGGCTTGACCTATCTTACGCTAAACAGGCCTTCAAAAACATTGAGCGGCGGCGAAAGCCAGCGCATACGCCTGGCAACTCAAATTGGTTCCCAACTGCAGGGCATTACCTATATATTGGATGAACCTTCTATTGGTTTGCACCAGCGCGACAATCATCGTTTAATTACTGCATTGCAGGACCTGCGTGACATTGGCAACAGTGTGTTGGTTGTGGAGCATGATAAAGACATTATGCTCGCTGCGGATTATTTGATTGATATTGGCCCGAAGGCCGGTTATCATGGCGGCAGGGTAGTGGCAGAAGGCGATCCCAGGCAAATGCTGAAACTGAATACGCTTACAGCAGGTTATCTTAATGGTGTTCATACCATCGCAGTGCCGGCCGAACGCAGGAAAGGCAATGGTAAAAAGCTGATATTAAAAGGCGCCAAAGGCAATAATTTAAAAAATGTAGATGCCACATTTCCGTTAGGAAAATTTATTGTGGTAACCGGTGTTAGCGGCAGTGGTAAATCAACATTGATTAATGAAACATTGTATCCAATTTTATCCCAGCATGCATTTAATTCTAAAACAAATCCTTTAGAATATAAAAGCATAAAGGGCCTGGAAAATATTGATAAAGTAATTGAAATTGACCAGTCGCCAATTGGCAGAACGCCGCGAAGCAATCCGGCAACTTACTGCGGCTTCTTTACCGATATAAGAACTTTGTTTGCCTCGGTGCCCGAAGCAAAAATACGTGGCTATAATGCAGGCCGTTTTTCATTCAATGTAAAAAGCGGAAGATGCGATGTATGTGAGGGTGGCGGCATGCGTGTGATTGAAATGAATTTTTTGCCTGATGTGTATGTGCCATGTGAAAAATGTAATGGTAAACGTTATAACCGCGAAACACTGGAAATACGGTATAAAGGAAAATCCATTTCCGATGTACTGAATATGACGGTAGAAGAGGCGGTTGAGTTTTTCCAGGCAGTGCCATATATCTATCGTAAAATAAAAGTGCTGGAAGAAGTGGGGTTGGGTTATATAACGCTTGGACAAAGCGCTGTAACACTAAGCGGCGGTGAAGCGCAGCGCGTAAAGCTGGCAACGGAATTGAGCAAACGCGATACAGGCAAAACATTTTATATATTGGATGAGCCCACAACCGGTTTGCATTTTGAAGATATTCAGCACTTGTTAGATGTTTTGAATAAACTGGTTGATCGTGGTAATACGGTACTTGTTATTGAACACAATCTTGATGTCATTAAAGTGGCTGATCATGTAATTGATCTTGGGCCTGAAGGCGGCGATGGCGGCGGCAGGATTTTGTTTGAAGGCACACCGGAAGATTTGGTAAAGAATAAAGAAAGCCATACGGCTAAGTTTCTGAAGGCCGAGTTGAATTAGACTTCGTTCCCCTACAAAATATCGGGACAAGCTCTCCAACCATAAGGAAAAATGCTTACTTCAAAAGGTTTTATGAAATCTCAACACGGATTTCCGAAATTAACATGACTGATTTAGGGCTAAGACGGCCAGACGCTTCAAAGCGTCAAACCGGTATTTTTCGATTAGCGGTCTTAAATAAAAAGCCACGGATTTTCATCTGCATTTGTGGCAATAAATAAAAGATCTTTAAGGTTTATCCCTTCCGATAAATCTTTCTTTGCCCAATAAAAAATTTACTGCGCGCTGAACATTTTTATTCAATGCTTCTTCTGTTTTAAGGTTGTTGGGATAGCGAAGAATTTCTTTTTGCATATAAGGCGACAGGCCGTTAAAAACAGCCGCCGCCTTTTTATTTTTCTTTAATGCAGCATCAAACCTGGAATGCATGGGTGTTATGCGTTGCGTTTCATCAAAATCAATTTTTATAATGATGATATCCCCTACATCCATGCCTGCCGCTTTGCGCATAGGCATGTTAAGGTAAAGCCGCCATTTACCGGCATACTTTACGAGATGCTGAATGAATTTTTGTTTATTGATAACGAGGCGAACCGGGATATGCCCTTTTTCTTTTCCCGCTTTTTTAAACAGGTATTGCAAAATATCTTCCGGTACAAACACATAAGGATTGATGCCGATGATAAATATTTCTGCAGAAAAAGTTTTCATTCCATATAATTATATAATCTTCTCACCTTCTTTTTCTGTAAGTTCTTTATAAGCTTTATACAATTGTTCGCGTATGGTTGAATTGGATTTATTCTGAATAATCCTGCCATCAATTTCTCTTACAGGTGTGAGCTCGCCCATAGTGCCGGTTGTAAAAACTTCATCCGCATTATAAAATTCTGCAATCGAAATGTTTTTTAATGACACAGGAATATTCAGCTTTTGGGCAAGCTTTATAACATTAGTTCTCGTGATGCCCGGCAAACAGGCATCTGCATTTGGCGTAAGAAGTAAGCCATCTTTTACCATAAAAATATTACAGGCATTTGTTTCAGCAACAAAGCCAAGATTGTCGAGCATGATGGCATCGTCAGCCCCGCAATAATTGGCTTCAATTTTTGCAAGAATATTATTGAGAAGGTTGTTATGATGAATTTTTGAATCGAGGTGCATCGGCGAGTTACGGCGCGTGTGTGAAGTGATTAATTTAATGCCATTGGCATTATCATATACCGGCGGTTTATATTCGGCCAGCACAATTAAACAACTGCCAAACTGATTCAAACGCGGATCCATGCCGGAAGTAATTTTCTCGCCGCGGGTAAGCGTTAACCGGATATGCGCATCGTTATAAAAATTATTGGCTTTTAAGGTTTGAAAAATAGCATCTCTCACAAATTCTTTTGAAGGAATATCAGCAAAAGCCAATGTGTGTGCAGAGGCCTGTAAGCGATTGATGTGTTCATTCAGGCAAAACACTTTGCCTTCGTAAATTCTAAGGCCTTCCCAAACAGCGTCACCACCTTGAACAGCACTGTCGAACACGGAGATCTTTGCTTCGCTGCGGGGATATAATTTGTCTTTAATGAAGACCTGTATGTTTTCGTTTTGCGGATAAAATTTTTGTTGCATAGTTATTTGAAGTAGTATGATGGTTAATTAAGAACGCGGTTACTGTATATAAAACATAAATAATGCAATTGGTTATCGGACTAAGCTAAGTTAAACGGCTTTTATGGAATAAGGATAAAGCTGTTCATAATAAACCTTGCTTTCTTCATACAATGCTTTGAGATAAGAAGGCAGTTCGCGTTCGCTTGTTTTTTGTTTTGAAAAACCTGTTGACTGATGCACGTTATCATACCAGTATTTTGCCCACACGCCATCATAAGTTTTGGGGCCTGCAGGCCAGTGCAGCATATTTTCATCGTATAGAATTCCTAAAGCTGCACATAATTGCTGCAGTACATTTCCGGGCGATTTAAGTATTTCATTTGAATCGAGCACAATGCAGGAAAGGTTTTTTTCTTTTAGATAATTAAACAACCACCACTGCTTCATTATGCCCACATCCTGCATGGTAACATTTTTAATTACCTGTGCATAAGAGGCTATAATTTGTTTGGAGTTGCGTATAAAAATGATATTTTTTGTTTGTGCTAAAAAATCAAGGCTTATGTGCTCCAAATGGTGTGTCATTTGTTTGAAGAATGCAACAGGCTTTTCATAATCAGCTAAGATGATTTCTTCTATTACTTTTTCTCCATTGTCATTCTGTGATTGCAGAATCTCATCATTACCCGGGTGAATAATGCCGGTTGATTTTAAATAATGCGCATATAAAGGTTCATCAAACACAACGGTATCACTGCGCTGCGCAAAGGCGTACATCATGGCCGTAGAAATATTGCGGGGGCTGCTCCAGAGGTTAATGCGTGTTGTATGCATATAAAAAAGCCTTGAAATTTTAAAACTTCAAGGCCTGCAAAATAAGCGAAAACCTGCCAGGTTAAAAACCCAAGCAGGTTTAAATCATTTCTCTAATATCCTTTCTTCAAATGCCCCGGTTTTCTTATTCTTAAGAATCAGTTTTTTAGCGCCGTAATGTGTCATTTCTTCTTTCACCAGGTAATTGTCTTCATCGTAATCAACAAGGTTGCTTGCTTTTGATAAACCCTCCTGTCCGCGCCAAACTTCAAGGTTTACCGGTTCCCACAATTTTGTTTTGGCTGATTTATAGGCTGCATCAATAATGGCATTCACCACATAACCATCATAAAAAGTTTCCTGTGGCAATTTGCCTTCTTCTATACTGCGGAACATATCGGTGAACATGTGGTTGTAACCAAGATCATTTACTTCATCGCCAACCGGGAACAGCCAGCCAGTAGTGCTTTCCGCCTTTTCCGCTACGTAATCAGCGCCTTTGCCCGTTGTAAACATCTCCATGCCGGTGCGTAAAAAATTGTTGATCCATATCGTCCCTTCGGTGCCCATTACTTCGTCGCGCAAATCCATGCCGCCGCGAAACGTCCAGCTTACTTCAAACTGGCCAACAGCCCCGTTTTCATACTTTATCAAACCAATGGCATGATCTTCGGCTTCAATAGGTTTTACCTGTGTATCTGCCCAGCACATTACTTCAACCGGTTTAATATCTTTTCCTATAAAACTTCTTGTTATTTCAATGCAATGACAACCCAGGTCAAGAATACAGCCGCCGCCTGCCAGTTCAATATTCCAGAACCAGTCGCTGTGCGGGCCGGGATGCGTTTCCCTTGATTTGGCCCATAGTATTCTTCCCAAAGCGCCATTTTTTACACTGTCATGCGCTTTTAAAAATTTGGGTGTATACACGAGATCTTCCAGGTAACCATTAAAAATGCCGGCTTCCTCTACTGCTTTCAGCATGCGTAATGCTTCGGCGCCATTGCGGCCCAAAGGTTTTGTGGTAACAACAGGTTTTTTATGTTTGCAGCAAAGCATAACAGCATCTTCATGCACATTGTTTGGCAGGGCTATGCAAACCACATCTACGTCAGGATGCGCAATGGCTTCCTCCATGTTTGATGTATAATGTTCGCAGTGATAATCTTCTGCAAACTTTTTGGCGTTTACTTCTTTGCGGGCATAGATGCTTATAATCTTATCTTTACTTCGCTGGCCCTGTATGGAATCAGCATAAAAGCGGCCTATAAAACCTGAACCGAGCATAGCAATTCTTAGCATAAAAATTGGTTTTAATTGATGATAAAGCAATTTCGTTTAATAATGTTTATATCCTTTCAAAAATATGTTTATAAGTGATGAAATTACCTGCTTTTAGGGTATAAAACACGTGCGTAAAAGAAAGAAAAAAAATTTGGAATTGGCTTTTTTTCGATAGTATATTTACATGACAAGATTGAATTTAATGCGGTTGCTTGGTACTGACCAGCATTTCGGTGGTGGTTGCAGCAAGACAGCGGCAAAGAGTAAAATCTTAGATTGGAAGGCGAAGACTGGAAGTTGAACGGTGAAAGGCTTCGGCCGAAAGCCATGAAACGGAAAGTAAGAGCCTGAAAATCAAAAAACGGCAGCGGACTCCGGTTCAAGCCAAAAACTAAACAAGACTTAACGGTTTTGTTTAAAAAGCAACAGGGTTAGTAAGTTAATTTCTGTTGCTTTTTTTATTTTATACAATACCCAAACCTGCCTATCTCAAACAAACTCCCTTTTTAGAATTTAACTGCAGTTGTATTTAATGCCTGTATCGTTTTATTTATCTCAACCTGTTATAACCAGATAACAGAATTTTGATGCACACATTTGGCAACCATTTGCCTTGAATTTTAGTTTTACTATAAAAGTAATTTTTATGAAACTAAAATTTAGAAAGAGTCAGCCTGTTTTTACAATCATTGTCGCAACAATAATTTGTTTTTGCGCATGCAGTAAAGACCATGATAACCCTGATAATAATTCTATTAAATTCAGCACTTCGCTTGATCAATCGCAGGAAACACCGCCAACCGGAGAAGCCGGCACAGGCAGCTGCACGGCTACTTATGATAAAAACACAAATGAATTAAAGTACACACTTACATGGTCTGGTTTAACAGGGGCACCCACTGCTATGCATTTTCACAAAGCTGACATTGGCGAACCGGGCGATGTTGAAATACCTATCACTGGTTTTGCAGCCTCAACAAGCGGAACGCTTGAAGCCAGCGCTATAGTTGACGAAGATGAAGAAGAAGACCTGCTTGAAGATAAGTTCTATGTAAACATACATACAGCGGCTCACACTGGTGGAGAAATACGTGGCCAGATGATAAAGCAGTAAAAGGGTGGGCTGTTCGTTTCAGAAAAACCAGCGCTTTCTTGCGCTGGTTTTATTGTTTTAAATAAATTTTTTTGATAATAACCGGCTGCGAAGTTTTAGAAAGGGTTTTTCAATTATTTCATTCAATAATAAGGCAATCATAAAAACAATAACTGCACAAAGTATAAACATGAAATTGCTTTCAGCTTTTATGTCAAGCTTTATCAATTGCGGTTGTGCCACATGCACTGCCATTTTATGAATGAGATATATACCATAAGATAATGTTGCAATTTTCGAAGTTATTTTAGATTCAAATTTATACAGAAAACTTTGCGGGCTTAAAGCGCTAAGAACAATAAGACCATAGCCAATATCTGTAAGCGGCAACCCAAATACAGATGAACTAAAACTTATTTGGTTGCTGCATATATAATGGCTAACTGCAAAAATGATAACACCGGTTAGGAGTAAGATTTTTTCATGCGCCAGGATTTTCTTGCTAAGAGCTGGCCTGAATTGTAACAAGGCTGCAATGCTAACACCAACGAGTAAACCATCAAGCCTGCTCCAGGTGGGAAAATAAATCCATTTATACCAGGTTAGCCAATCATTATCCGATTCCAGGTTTGAATGCAACACAATTCTTACGGCCAGCCCGCTAATAAATAAAACCGCCAAAAGCCAGTAAGCTTTTTTAAAAAGTTTAAGCTTCATCAACCCCAATAATATAAACGGCAGCAATAAATAAAACTGCTCTTCAATACATAAACTCCAGCTATGCGAAAATGTGCCCTGTTTGGCAATATCAAGATTAATGTTTTGTGTAAAGGTTAAGTACTTCCAGAGAGGGGCTGGTGATTCGCGTTCCCGTACAAAAGGAAATAGGAAATATAAGGCAACCGTAACAAGATAAATGGGAATGATCCTGAAAAAACGCTTAATGAAAAAATCCCTTAGTGAAATGGTTTTGTATGTAGCAATTGATTTGAAGAGTTGCGCAGCAATTAGATATCCGCTCAATACAAAAAATAAATCAACGCCGCTCCATCCAAACCTGGTTAGTGTATTTGTCCATTCCGGATGCGGAAAAAACCTCCCGTAATGATAAAGAAAAACGTAGGTAATTGCAAAAGCACGCAAATGATCGAGGCCATGCAGTTTATGCGATAATCCGCCATCTGTATTCATACACGTATAACCCGCTAAGCAGCAATTCCAATTCTGTTAATAAATCTGTTTCATCTTATCTCACCAAAACATTCATAGTGCTGCACTGTGGGTTCAAGCTCCAGCAAATATTTTTTATCTTCCTTATAATATTTTGCCTTTTCATAATCCTTCCCGGCAAAGGCGCGAATACTTTCAATATTCACCCACCACGAAACTGTCCATATATGCGTAATATCGCCATCCTGTTTTTGCCAAACCTGTGCATTCAGGTTTCCAGGTGTAGCACGATAATCTTTAACGCCGGTTTGCATTATATAATTCATATACGCTTCCGCATTTTCCGTTGATGTTTTCCCATGCCATAAACGAACTATCATAACAGATGGATTTTTATTTTTTGTCTGCAAGTTACATGCTTCACGCTGCAAGGACGGCTTACCCCTTGCTAATAGCCGGCAGCTTTCTCAGCATCTTTCTTCTCCCTGAAGAACAACAGGAAATAAATTAAAACGCCAATGGCGATGTAGGCAGGTACATACCAAATCTTTGTCCAGTCGTGATGTTCCGGGCTTATAATGTGCTTGTCCACTATAACGCCGGAAAACCATGTGCCTATAAACATACCCACGCCATAAGTTGCAAACGTAAACAAACCCTGGGCTGCATTTTTAATTTTTTCACCTGCCTTTTTTTCTGTGTACATATAACCTGTTACGAAAAAGAAGTCATAACACACGCCGTGTAAAATTATGCCGGCATATAACATCCATTCATTAGCACCCACATTTCCATAGGCAAAACAAATGTAGCGCAGTATCCAGGCGGTCATGCCCAGCAACAGCATTTTCTTTACGCCAATACTGTTAAACAAAAATGGTATGGCAAGAATGAATACTCCTTCTGAAACCTGTCCCAGGATCATTTTGCCGGCAGCATTATTCATGCCCACTTCATTTAAAAACGGATTAGCAAAACCATAATAAAATGAAAGCGGTATGCATACAAGAATGGCTGCAACAAAGAAGATGGTGTAGGAAGTATTTTTAAACAATACAAATGCCTGTGTGCCCAATGCGGATGAAGCGCTTGCATCGGCACTTTTTCCCTTGGGCGGGGTGTCGGGTAAAACAAAACTGAATAAGCCAAGCAGCACAGATACGCCGGCTGCCATATAAAATGTACTAGCCGTTTTTTCAATGCCAAGGTAACCTATTAATAAGCCGGCAACAATCCAGCCGAGCGTTCCGAACACACGAATCCATGGAAACTGTTTGCCGGGGTCTGTCATTTGATGAAAAGCCACGCTGTTGCTCAATGCAATGGTTGGCATATATAACAAAGAATACAGCAATATGATCCAGTAAAAGGCCGTGTTATATGTAACTTTTGTTGCGAATAGTAATAATGCGCCACCTATAATATGAAATACACCCATTATTTTTTGAGCAGCGAAATAGCGATCTGCAATCATACCGATAAAGAAAGGAGAGATCATGGTGGCAATAGCCAAAGCACTGAAGGCTGCGCCAATCTGCAAACCTGTTGAATGTAAATTTTCACCCATGTATGTGCCCATGGTTACATACCACGCACCCCAAACAAAGTATTCCAGGAACATCATTATAGCCAGCGATACACCGGTTTTTGCTTTCATATTATGTGCTGCATTTATTGAGTTGCAATATAAATGAAATGCATTTTCATCCGTGCAAGTTTGTTTTTTTTCAATGGTCGCATGGAATCTCACTATGTGCATTCCTGTGTGAAAAAACTTATCATGCCGGTTGTATCCTATGTTTTGTTTTGCCCATTTAATTCTACATCAAACGGAGTTTTAAAAGAAATAACATGGATATAGAAATGGTATTTAGTTGTTTAAATATTTAAAGGGTTATAAGGCTGGCAAAAAGTTTGTTGAATATAAGGTAAACACAAATTATGGCAGACGAAAAAAGAGAAAAGGTACAGCCTGATAATTCCAATAAGAATGCTGGCAGCAAACCCGATCCTGAAACGTTAAACACAACCGATCCGCAGGAGCACATGGAGGGGCCTCTTTCTTCATTAATGCATAAAATAGAAGAAAAGGCAGAAGAAAATAATCAAAAAGATAAAGAAGATCCGGAAATAAGAACAATTAAGTAACGGCCTCTGATAAATGATGCGGTTGAATAAATACACTTCAACCGCATTGTTTTTTACAATTTTGTTCAGTTGCCTTCCTAAAACACCATAAAAAACCTCCTATGCAAGAGGCTTGAAGTGATCCGGACAGGATTCAAACCTGTGAACCCCCGATTGGAAATCGGGATACACTATTTAACTGAGCTAACCAGTTTTTTAATAAACAGCCTGCTTTTCATTTTCTAATGTAAAGCTCTCTTTGCTTCGCGGTTTTAATTCTGATAATATTTTTTTATAAACTAAAGTCCATTCCTGTTTTGGTAAATTTCTCTTTGCCGTAATTATGTTCAGTCAGCCTTCTCTCAATATCAATTGTGGAACGATATAATATTTGTTGAGTTTAGCGCTAAAAAATATATAGCAATATGCAGGTGTAATAAAAAAGCCTCTTATACAAGAGGCTTGAAGTGATCCGGACAGGATTCAAACCTGTGACCCACAGCTTAGAAGGCTGTTGCTCTATTCAACTGAGCTACCGGACCATTAGCATAAACGCCGCAAAAGTAATTTTTAATTAGTTTGCATCCAAACCTAAAACACACAGCATGCATGTTAAAATAGAAGAAAGCTGGAAGAAAGTTTTACAGGCTGAGTTCTCCAAATCTTACTTTGAAAATATAGTGGCCTTTCTTAAAACAGAAAGGGCGCAGGGCAAGATCATTTACCCACCCGGATCATTAATTTTTAATGCTTTTGATAAAACACCGTTTAATAAAGTAAAAGTCCTTTTGTTAGGACAAGACCCTTATCATGGCCAGGGGCAGGCAATGGGCTTATCTTTCTCCGTTCCAAAGGGCATACGGCAACCGCCTTCACTTATTAATATTTTTAAAGAATTACATAATGATGTTGGCATACCCATACCCACCACCGGCGATTTAACACCATGGGCAGCGCAAGGTGTTATGTTATTAAACGCTGCTTTAACTGTGCGTGCAGGTGAGCCAAATTCTCATGCAAAGATTGGCTGGCACCAGTTTACAGATGCTGTAATAAAAAAAGTATCTGACGAGAAAGAAGGCATTGTTTTTTTGTTATGGGGCGCATTTGCACATCAGAAGCAGGAACTGATAGATCAAAGCAAGCATCATGTGTTAAAAGCCGCACATCCTTCTCCTTATAGTGCTGATAAAGGCTTTTTTGGCTGCCGGCATTTCAGCAAAACAAATGAATACCTCGTGAAACAGAAACAGCAGCCAATTGATTGGGCATTATAGTTGTTTTGATTACGTGTTATTTAATGAACAGTTTGATATGGACAAGAAATTAGATAAGCAGGTTGCTGTTATCACTGGTGCAAGTTCCGGCATTGGTGCCGGTTGTGCCAAAGCTTTTGCCGAAGCAGGTGCCACTGTAATTGTAAATTATCCAAGGGCTTCGTCAAAGTCCAAAACTGATGTTATCGTTAATGATATTATTAGCAATGGCGGCAAAGCTGTCAGCTATCAATGTGATGTAAGCAAAGAAGATGAAGTAATAAAAATGTTTGCCGATGTAGTTGCGCAATTCGGCACGGTTGATATACTTGTAAATAATGCAGGCTTGCAAAAGGATGCGAAATTTACAGAAATGAGTTTGGACGACTGGAATCTTGTAATAGGAATAAACCTGACAGGCCAGTTTTTATGTGCACGTGAAGCCATAAAAGAATTTTTACGCAGGGGTGATAACGGCAAATCAAAAAGTATTGGAAAGATAATTTGCATGAGTAGTGTACATGAAGTTATTCCCTGGGCCGGGCATGCAAATTATGCAGCCAGTAAAGGTGGCATCATGCTGATGATGAAATCCATTGCCCAGGAATTTGCGCCGAATAAAATCCGTATAAACAGCATAGCGCCCGGCGCTATTAAAACGCCTATTAATGAAGATGCATGGGATACAAAACAAGACAGGGACAAACTGTTAGAACTTATTCCATATAAAAGAATAGGTGTGCCGGAAGATGTAGCAAAAGCTGCCGTGTGGCTGGCAAGTGATGACGCTGAATATATAACGGGTACAACATTATTTGTAGATGGCGGCATGACCTTATATCCCGGCTTTGTTGATAATGGTTAAACTGCTTAATGCGATAATCTTTTTTAATTTAGTATGATGATTACATGGCAGGAAATTATTTTAAGACTATTTCTCGCAGCCGTTTTAGGCGGTGCTGTTGGTATTGACAGGCAACGCTATGAATGGGCTGCCGGCTTGCGCACACACATGCTTGTTTGCCTTGGCTCAGCTTTAATAATGATTGTTTCCGCGTATGGTTTTACGGGCGTTCAAATGGAAGGGCATATTTCTTTAGATCCATCACGTGTGGCGGCACAGGTTGTAAGCGGCATTGGTTTTTTAGGCGCGGGCACTATTTTGTTTTTAAAGCATGAAGTGGTTAAGGGTCTTACAACAGCGGCAGGTTTATGGACAGTTGCGGGCATAGGCCTTGCCATAGGCGGTGGCCTTTATTTTGCGGCAGGCGCAGCAACTGTTTTGGTTTTAATTATACTTGTTGTTATCAAGCCTTATAAAAAGAAATTAATAGTTGAAAGAAGACAAACCGAAATACAGTTAAAGCTTAACCGCGAGAAGATTTCTTTATCACAACTGGAAACAATGCTGAACGCGAATAGCATTGCTTATAATCATTTAAAGTTTTTCAACGCTAAAGAAGATAATATTTATGCGGTTGAAATAAGAATTAACCGCAGTATGTCTAATAAAGCAGTGCTCAGCTTTGTAGAATCGCTGAATAATACCAGCGGTATAAAGGAAGTTGAGTTTCGCCCGGCCGGCATTTAAACCTCACTTATCCATTTCTTAAAAGAAGCGGCATTTTCCTGGCTTACAATTATCTCTTCATTTAAAGGCAAAACAAGTTCCACATTTATCTTGCTTTTGTCGATGCTTTTAAACTTGGTAATATAATCTGCGTTTACGATATACTTTCTGTTTGCCCTGAAGAACTTTGTTTCATCAAGCATGGCTTCAACATCAGCTAATGAACCTGTTTCGCATAAAAATTTCCGGTTGTCTTTATCCACTGCAAAAACGAGTTTATGCTCTGTAAAAAAATAAAGTATATCGTCTAGCTTCAAGCTTAAAAATTCAGTTCCTTTTTTTACAATAATCCTCGATTTATTTTTTTTGCTGGTTTGCAGGTAATCAATAATGGAAGAGTAATTATTAATAAAATGCTGCTGCAGGTTTTTATATTTATTCAATGCTGCTGAAAGCCTGCCGGCATCTACAGGCTTTAATAAATAATCTATACAGTTATATTCAAAAGCTTCAATCATGTATTTGTCGTAAGCCGTTGTAAAAATGATAGGACAGTTTACCTGGCCTTCTTTAAAAATATGAAACGATAATCCATCTGAAAGATGAATGTCCATCAATATTAAATCAGGCAATGGATGTGTATTTAACCACTGAAGGCTTTGCATAACGCTACCTGCAGTACCTGCAATTTCAATATTATTACCAACGCTGTTTAAGCACATTTTTAAATTTTCAAGCGCCGGTAATTCGTCTTCTGCTATAAATACTTTCATGCTTTTTCAATTTTATATAAGTTACATCTGTGGGTATATGATGGGCAGTTTAACAGTGAAATAATCATTGTTTTTGTAAACAATTATGTTTTTACCGGTTAATAATTTATACCTGTTATCAAGGTTATGTAAGCCGGTACCTGTTGATGGCTGCTCATAAGATTTTTTAACGATGCGGTTTCTTATTATGATATAATTTGATGCGAGAATTACATTTATCAAAAGCGGGTTTGCACAACTAACTTCATTATGCTTTATGGCATTTTCCAATAAAACCTGCAACGAAATAGGCGGAAGAAAAACTTCTTCAGTTGACATGCTTTTTATTTCAATAACCATATTTACAGCTTTGTCAAACCTTATTTTCAATAAATAAAAAAAATTGCTTAAAAATTCAAGTTCATCCGCTGCTGATACCAGGTTTTTTTCCCTGCTTACTAAAATATAGCGATAAACTTTTGCCAGCGTATCGTTATATAAACGGGCATTTTGCGGATCTGAGGAAATAAGGTAAGATAAAGTGTTAAGTGAGTTAAAAAGAAAATGGGGATCTATCTGGTTTTTCAGTGCAACCAGCTCTGCATGGGTTTTAGCTATGTTTAACTGCTCTGCTCTTTTCTCTATATCCTGTTGTTGTGCTTTAAGATAAAACATCTCATACAGATTAGCGATAAACAAAGCCGTAATAACTATAATGATAACGGCAGGAAAAATTTTTCCATAAGATGAATAATCTTCCTTTGAAAAATTAAGCCATAAAAAGAGGCCACCTGTTGCAATAAAGCTTGTATATAAAATAATAAAGCCATATAAAGCAAGAACGGCTTTATAATATTCTTTTGAGGACATCCTGAAATTAGCTTTAAGAAACAGCAGCAGCCGCATATTGCCTTCCCATATAAGCCATGCCAGGCTGATGAAGTAGGCATATATAAGCGACAATTGTAAAAAGTTATAGCGGTTATTGGTTATTATTTTCGAAACGTTTACTATTAGTACTGCCAGCACTGGCACTGCTATAAGCTTTACTGCCAGGTCTTTTTTTAAAAAGGTTCCTGGCTTTGCAGAAAATAATATAGATGCAGCGGTGTCCATTTTAGCTTATTGGTAACGTAATATTTATTTAAGATATCGTAATTAAAAAGTTAATAGTTACAAACGGCGTAATTGAAAATTAAACCGTCTTTCCTTTGTAAGACAACTTAAACTTGCCAAACGCAGGCTTCGGTATAAAAAAATCATGCTTTGGTAATGTTTAAGAAATTTTACCAACAGCTGTATTATAAGTTTGAGGTATAAGGGTTGAATTTTTTTTCTCATTTTAGACAACTACGGGTGGTTTTTACCACCTGTACTTTTTTTAGAGCCGGATTAAAAATTCAATTTACTTTACCATACCCAATTTTTTATAGCAGATGAAGATTCATCCTTTTATCTTTTCCAATAATCCAAACTATCGCTTAAGCAGGCATGCTGTGTTTTGGTTTTTGTGGATAGTATATTATGCGCTCATGTCGGCTATAGTTATGGAGCCAAGATGGGGGTTTGGAAAAAGTTTTTTTGCTGCATTTGTTGAAGTGGCGGAAACCACACCACTTGATATGTGTTTCTGTTACTTTATTATTTATTACCTGTTCCCGAAATTCCTGCATAAAGGCAGGTATGCAGGCATGTTGTTTTTATGGCTTTTAGCAAGTCTCGCCTTTATACTTTTTTATTATCTCAATGCAAAATATGTAGTGCCACATATACGGGGCTTGTTTGGCATGAAGCTGGAAGTTGGCAGTTATAAGCTTTATCCTTCTGATTTTTTTCTTTTATTCAGCCAGATAAATATGGAAGGATGTGTGGCCGCTTCTATTAAGCTTGGCAAACTTTATTATATAAAACAGCAGGAGCTTGACCTGCTTGAACAGGAGAAACTGAAACTTAAGCCCGACGAGGAAAAAGCTATTCAGCCAGCCTTTCTTACCGATCTTTTAACCCGTATGGAAATAATTGCTAACGAACGGCCGTTGGTAGCTGCACAATCTATGAAAAAAATAAGGCATTTACTGTTGTATATTTTATATGAGAACACTTCATCCAAAGTGCCGCTGCGAAAAGAGATTGAATTGCTGCAGCAGTATATTGATCTTGAAAAGCTAACCGCCGAAAAAGAGATTCGTGTAAACTGTTCGGTGCATGGCTCTTTTGCCAATGAAACCATTGCCTCTTTTATAATTCTGCCGCTTGTTGAAAATGCTTTTAAACAACTGTGCAGTTATGCTATTAAAGAGCCCATGCTCAACATAATTATTGCTGTGCAGAATGAAGTGATTAATATAAAGCTGGCCTGGACAAAACCTATAGAAACATCGTCGCTTACCAATGGCCGGAACGTGATTTTGCAGAATATCTCCAGGAGATTAAAACTCATTTACCCGGAAAGCCATGAGCTTAAAATGATGATAGAAACGGAAAAGATTTTTATTGACCTGAATATTAAATTAAAAAAAGCAGTGAATTAACGGCGACAATTAAGCTTAGTGTTTTTCTGCCATTTTTTTCTTTATAACAGCATTATAATATTTACATGCGGGCTTTAAACCGCATTCACCACATTTGGGGTTTCTTGCCACGCATATATACCTGCCATGCAAAATAAGCCAGTGATGCGCTTTATGGATAAGTTCTCTTGGAATAAAAGCAATCAACTGTTTTTCTGTGGCCAACGGTGTCTTTGCATTCACCGTTAAACCAATTCTTGCCGCCACCCGAAACACATGTGTATCCACGGCCATATTTGGCTGCTTATCCACAACCGAAGTAATTACATTGGCGGTTTTACGGCCAACGCCGGGCAGCTTCATTAATTCTTCCACCGTCATAGGCACTTCGCCGCCAAAATCATTTATGAGCATTTGCGCCATGCCTATTAAATGTTTGGTTTTATTGTTAGGATAAGAAATACTTTTTATATATGGAAACAATTCTTCAAAGCTTGCTTCGGATAATGCTTTGGCAGAAGGATATTTTTGAAAGATGGCGGGTGTGGTAAGGTTTACACGCTTATCAGTGCACTGGGCAGAAAGAATTACAGCTACCAATAATTGATAAGGGTTTTTATATTCCAGTTCAGTTTCGGCGATGGGAAAATGTTCTTCAAAATAGTCAATACAAAATTGAAACCGCTCTTTACGTGTCATAAAAAAATCTGTTCGTGGCCACGAAATTAGTCATGAACAGATTTTTTTCAACAGTTAAATTTATGCCTTCACCGGCTTGCGCATGGCATAACGCATAATATTTTGCAATGTTTGTTTTGCAGGAGACTGCAGCTTCATAGCATCAACACGTTTGCCCGCTTCTTTCAGCACATTGAATTTTTCACGCAAAACCCAGTTGGTCTTTAACTCTTCCTCAATGGTTTCGTTTTGCGCTTCATTCAACTCTCCGGCCAGGTATAACAATAAGTCTTCAGGTGTAAAATTTGGCATAGCTCAAATTTTTTGGTGAACGAATTTATTACCAGTTTTCTTACAGGTACTTGATAAGAACTATTGATTAAACGGCAGCAATGTTCTAATTATTGTTTGCCCCATTATTTTTTTGGTCACCCGCTGTGGATGGCACTATAAAGAGGTCTTCATTATCTCTTTTTAAATAATAGTTTTCCCTGGCATATTTTTCAAGCGCTGCGGCGTTATGCTGAAGATCGGAGAGATTCTTTTTGGTTTGCTCTATCTTTTTTTCGTAAAATGCTTTGCTGGCAAGCAGTTCATTTAATTGTTTGCGGCGTTCCAACTGCTGAAAAATATCATTATGATCTATAAACAGCATTAAAATGGCAAATGCCGTTAAGACAATAAGATATTTATTTCTGAAAAACCTGATGGTGCTTTTTGCTGTTCCCATAATAAAAAAATCGTTAACAGAATAAAAGTACAACTTCTGCCAACGATTAATACTAACGTGTGAATATGTGAATAATTATTTGGCGAACTTAATTTTTCCTTTCGGGTAAACGCCGCTCTTGCCTAATTCTTCTTCAATACGCAATAACTGGTTGTATTTAGCCATACGGTCGGTGCGGGAAGCTGAACCGGTTTTAATCTGGCCGCAATTTAAAGCAACCGCTAAATCAGCAATAGTGGTATCTTCTGTTTCGCCGCTGCGATGGCTCATAATGGTGGTATAACCACTGTTTTGCGCCAGTTGTACTGCGTTGATTGTTTCTGTAACCGTACCAATCTGGTTTACTTTAATTAAAATGCTGTTGGCAATTCCATTGTCAATACCGCGTTGCAAAATTTTAGTGTTGGTTACAAAAAGATCGTCGCCCACCAGTTGAACTTTGCTGCCAATGGCATCTGTTAATTTTTTCCAGCCGTCCCAATCTTCTTCGGCCATGCCGTCTTCAATGGAAATAATAGGATATTTATTCACCCATTCTGTCCAGTAAGCCACCAATTCATCGCTGGTGATTACTTTCTTTGAGCTTTTATAAAATGTATAGCTTTTGCCATCTTTCATCATTTCGCTGCTTGCCGCATCCAAGGCAATACCAATTTGTGAACCTGCTTTATAACCTGCATCTTCAATTGCCTGCAACACAGTTTCAATGGCTTCTTCATTGCTTTGAATATCGGGCGCAAAACCACCTTCATCCCCCACGTTGGTGCTGTAGCCTTTTTTCTTTAAAACACTTTTAAGTTTATGAAAGATTTCAACGCCCCAGCGCAGGCCTTCGCTAAAAGTATCGGCGCCCACAGGCACAATCATATATTCCTGGTAATCTATTTTATTATCAGCATGTACGCCGCCGTTTAAAATATTCATTAAAGGCATAGGAAGAATATGTGCGTTAGTGCCGCCTATATAACGGTACAATGGCAGGCCCGCTTCCTGCGCGGCAGCTTTTGCGGCAGCCATAGAAACGGCAAGCGTGGCGTTTGCGCCCAGTTTACTTTTATTTTCGGTGCCATCAATCTCAATCA
>NZ_JBQCIT010000057.1:0-71413 GCF_051953455.1 Parafilimonas sp.
CCAACCGGAATTAATAATGACGAAACCGGAATATGGTATCCGTATAAAAGTAACAGAAGTTTACAGCTACCTGTCCCTGCCGTTTATGAAACACATTCATGTTACAAATTACATATTCGCTTCACGGTTATAAATTAAAAAGTTTTTCCTACCGGTTGGTGTCCCCACCAACCGGAATTAATAATGACGAAACCGGAATATGGTATCCGTATAAAAGTAACAGAAATTTACAGCTTCCTGTCCCTGCCGTTTATGAAACACATTCATGTTACAAATTACAGATTCGCTTCACGGTTATAAATTAAAAAGTTTTGATTTCGGTTGGTGAGGACACCAACCGATAGCGGGAGCTTTAACCGTTTTTCAAAACAACGTCCGGATAAAGATGATTGAAACTATATCAAAACAGGATTATAAATTCCTACCGGTTGGTGTCCCCATCAACCGGAATTAATCGCTATAGTGTGTGACTAAATTCTCTATCGATCGTGTTTTCACCAACCGAAACTACTCCCTATAGTGTGTGAGTACATTAAATTCATCTTTACCCTCCATGTAAAACCTCGCACTGCTCCATCGATATGCCTCCGGATATTCACACAATCCCCACTTCACAGGATTATTATGAATATACTCTAGCTTACTGATAAAAATTTTTTCTGTGCTTATTTCAATGGCCAGCGGATCCCGTTTCCAAAATTGATAACTTCTGTCATCCTTATCAGATTTATACAAATGTAACAGGCCGGTTGCTGCCAGGTGCTTCTTAAACCGGTGTGCTGTAAATTTAGCAAGGCTGCCTGCAGGGCTTTCTTTACCATTCTGCTTAAGTATGTACCACAACAAATGAATATGATTCGGCATGATGACGAAGCCATATAATGTTACCAGTTGTTTTTGAACAAGGTATTGCAGAGCGGAAATAACTTCCAGCTTTAGTGCATCATCCGCCAGTAAATGACGAAACCGGAATATGGTATCCGTATAAAAGTAACAGAAATTTACAGCTTCCTGTCCCTGCCGTTTATGAAAGACATTCATATTATAAATTACATATTTGCTTTCCTACCGGTTGGTGTCCCCACCAACCGGAATTAAGAATAACGAAATCGGAATATGGTATCCATATAAAAGTAACAGAAATTTACAGCTACCTGTCCCTGTCGTTTATGAAAGATATTCATATTACAATTACATATTTGCTTTACGGTTATAAATTAAAAAGTTTTGATTTCGGTTGGTGAAGACACCAACCGATAAAGGGAGCCTTAACCGTTTTCAAAACAAGGTCCGGATAAAGATGATTGAAACTATATCAAAACAGGATTATAAATTCCTACCGGTTGGTGTCCTCACCAGCCGGAATTAATTGGCGTAATGGCGGTGAAGTTCTTTGTATGAACATTGTTGCTACATTTGAACTTTGATGCTTCGCATCAATGGTAGTGCGATAAAGCCACCACGGTGCCAGGCCCGAACGGCTGGATGCAAGTGTAAACGGACAATTTAAAAACGACAGGCCAATGCGGCAAAAACTTCATTTAATAACACTTGGAGTTGACGACTTACAAAAGTCGTTAGACTTCTACGAAAAAGGACTTGGTTGGAAAAAGTCAGATAAAAGCATGGATAATTTCGCCCTGTTTGACCTGGGCGGGATTATTTTAGCGTTACACCCCCGGCACGAACTTGCGGACGATACAACTTTAAAATATCAACCGACAACATTTTCGGGACTAACAATTTCGCACAACACCAAATCAGAAAGAGAAGTGGACGAAATTTTAAAAAAAGTTGCAAAGCTTGGTGCAACGATCGTGAAACCTGCACAGAAAGTTTATTGGGGCGGTTACAGCGGTTACTTCAAAGACCCGGACGGACATTTATTTGAAGTTGCTTACAATCCGTTTTGGGAATTTGACGAAAACGGCAATGTTAAACTGTAAGGCATGTGCTTCATTACACAACTTATCTATAGCAAAGGCAGATGGGGAAATGTGTTTAATCAGTTTGAAGCCATTTTAATTTCCCTGCCCGTTAGCGCCCGGTATGTCCCTTCCCGCACAGCGCTCCCATTCACGTTAAATCAGCACCATAGCGCCAATGCAAACCCGTATAAGCCCTGCATGTTTATAACCATTCTGTAATCCATATCAGTCAATGATCAATATCGACAGGAAAATAGCGGAGGACATTGCCAATGCGCATACATTAAGCATAGCCAAACTCGGTTTGCGATTCGACAAAGTTGTTGTGCGGTTATTGGGAAATCTCAGAACTTTTGCAGAAGAAACCGCGCCGGAAAACAAAACTGTCCTGCTCACAGTCACTGCACCCATAAAACTGCCCGGGAAAACAGGGAATGAACTTGTTAAAGCCATAAAGGATTTGTTTGATTCGGAACAACAGGACAGAACCTTAACCGTTTTTCAAAACAAGGTCCGGATAAAGATGATTGAAACTATATCAAAACAGGATTATAAATTCATCGGTTTTGTCCACAATCCAGGCACAGACTCCAAATGGCTGCTTGATTTAGCCATTCAATGGCTTCATAAAACCTGACATGCCATCTTTTCTATCGGTTGGTGTTTCCGTCAAGCGGTAGCGCATCAATTTCAATGCATTCCCCTCATTCCAAATACCTCCTTCACCATTTTCCTACCGGTTGGTGTCCTCACCTACCGGAATTAGTACATGACTAAATGAAATTCATCATCAATTTTCCTATCGGTTGGCGTTTCCGTCAAGCGGCAGCGTATCAATTTCAACGCATTCCCCTCATTCCAATACCTCCTTCACCCATTTTCCTGCCAGTTGGTGTCCTCACCTACCGAAATTAGTACATGGCTAAATGAAATTCATCATCAATTTTCCTATCGGTTGGTGTTTCCGTCAAGTGGCAGCGTATCTTTCAACGTATTCCCCTCATTCCAAATACCTCCTTCACCATTTTCCTGCCGGTGGTGTCCTCACCTACCGGAATTTTCTATCAGTTGGCGTTTCCATCAAGCAGTAGCGCATCAATTTCAACGCATTCCTCAAATTTCCTACCGGTTGGTGTCCTCACCTACCGAAATTTTCCATCGGTTGGCGTTTCCGTCAAGCGACAGCATATCAATTTCAACGCATTTCCCAAATTTTAAATAACTCATCCACCTTATCTCCATTAAAAAGGCTGCGTGCACACAGCCTTAAACATCCCGGCATTCCTTCGCTAAAGAAAGGAAGCATCAGCTCACCGTTAGTGCGCCGGTAAAAAAGCTGTTGGCGATTTTCTTTCCGTCAGCAGCAATAAAGCCCAGCCATGTTTGCACGGTATTCCCGGCAAAACCCGGCACCTCTATACTGCCGGCACCGGCACTTCTCGTACCGCCATTCAACGTATAAACGGTGGTTTTAACGGCAGCACAATATACCACCAGTATAGCCGCATCATCTGCAGATGCATTGCCAACACCGCTGTTGTCGGTCCAGGTAAAAAATACTTTGCCCGCTGTAGTGGTGGCTGCAGGCGCAGTAGCATTGGACAAAGAACCGCGGCTTACCAGTGCCAGGCTGTAGTCAATAACAAAGTCGGGGTAAGTGCCGCTCACGGCATTCTTCAGGTTATAGCTTACCGCATTGTTATAGCCACTCATCTTTACCGCATAATCCCGGAAGCTTGTTTCCAGGAGACCGGTCATGGTGCTTTCAAATGCAATCACGCTGGCAAATTTTGCCTGCTGCATTAATTGTTTGAGTGTGGAAGAACCGGATCGTTTATTTGGCTGGCTGCGCATGTATTGTATGCCCTTCCAGTTTCCGCCAATCACAGTACCCACCGTACCGGAGAACCCACCCAGGATTCCCTTGCTAAATGTTCCCATAATAAACACATTTTAATAGTGAAAAAAAATAATGATCGTCGCAAACACCCGCACAGGTTACTAGTATATGCACGGGGTTGTTTACAGGTTGAAATTAAAGAAGCCCTCAACACAATATGCAGCGCCCAAACGCTTTGCGCCGTTATGCCGCAGATTGCCCGGCCATGCTGCCTCCTGGGTGCAAACTGCCTGCAGGTGTAACCACCGGTATCATTTTGCTGCAATAAGCATTGTTATGCTTTACAGGATTATACATGCCCGGGTATAACGCTGCCGTAAGTCTTATAGAATAAAAGCAGATGTTGTTCCAGGATGATAACAGGAATTGCTTCAGCACTCGCGGTTATTCTCCAGCACGGCCACAAAAGAAGGCAGGTTATAGTATATCTTCTTGCCCAGCCTGGACCAGATGATCGCCTTGCGGCTGCGCAGGTTTTGCAGGGTGCGGCTGCTCAGGTGAAAGCACTGCATCACATCCTGTTTATCCACCCAGTCTGTTGGCTTGGAATGCAATGGCGGTAGTGCTTTTTTAGCGGCCACCGTTTCTTTGGCGGGTCTTGCAGCAGGTGCTGCAACAGGTTTCTTAGCAGGTGCACTTATTTTTCTGGCAGGTTTTACCGTGTGTGGTTTAAGGGATTTCATGTTAGTCAGAGTTTAATTGAGGTTGCTACAATAGGTTTTTCTTTTGAAAGCGGCAACTAATTTAGAGTATTTACCCGGCATATAAAGCAACTGCGGGCAATTTTTTTTATGGTGGCCGTGCCGGCAACAGGGAACAATGGCTGGCACACAACATCCGGGCACCCATCCCGGGCAATTAAAAGCCTGAGGCTATCCCCGTATAAAGGATAATTGTTACCAGGCGCTAACCGTAAGCCGCTTCTTTTTTACCGGGAAATAAAAACAACTGTAAAATGTACCTGTAAAACGCAGAACCACTGTAAAGCCCGTTTAGTAATAAGCCCTGGACCTGCAAAGTTTTTTGAGCATACAACACCCCTGAAACAGGCCTGTCCCGGATACCTTTTGTTCGTATCTTGTTCGTACCATGTTCGTACCATGTTCGTCTTTGCTTACCCCGCAATCGAAGATGGGACGAAGAAAAGACGAACAAGGCAGGGGTTTGGGGGCGGTAAGCAGGCAGGTGCCGGTTTGCCGGATAGGTGTTTGTATGATAGATGTTGCAGGCAGTTGCCCTCTCCTGCAAGGGATGATGCGGTTACCTGCTGTTTTGATGTTGGTATTTTTATGTTGATTGTTTAGCTTAGCGCTATCATTTTAACCGCTAAACTGTTGTATGAAATACTTACTGGCTGCCTGTTTTTTATTACTGACCGTTTGCCTGCGTGCGCAGGATAGCACAAAACAAACTATTACTATAAATACCGACAGCTTTACCGTTGTTCAGGTAGAGGCAGGATTCCCGGGCGGACAGGATGGATGGCGTACGTTTCTTGAAGAACATATTCATCCCAAAGTACCTGCCAGGCACAAAGCACCGCCGGGTAAGTACACGGTGGAGATTAGCTTTTTAGTGGATAAAGAAGGCAAGGTATCTAACGTACAGGTATTAAAAGACCCCGGTTATGGCACTGCAGAAGATGTATTGAAAGCTTTTAAACATACACCCAACTGGATACCTGCCACGCAGAACGGCAAGCCGGTTCTTTACCGGCAAAAGCAAAACATTACCTACCGGGTTACGGAACGGTGAGGGTTTGTGTGTTTTATATTGATTTATTAGCTTTACGCACTTCTTACTTCTAACACTGCTTACACAAATGGCAAAAGAAAAAACTACTAAACCGAAAGCGGATATTGATTTTGAATCTGAACTCTGGAATGCTGCGAATGAACTGCGTGGTGCTGTTGCAGAAAATGAATACAAGAATTATGTGCTCTCACTTTTGTTTGTAAAACATCTTTCTGAACGTTATGAAATCCGTAAGCAAGAAATAAAGAAAGAATTTATAAATCCTGACTCGGATTATTTTACTTCTGATAAAGTGGTTCAGCTTTCTTTTCTGGAAGATGAACTGGAATACCAGGTGAAGAATGTTTACAAACTGCCTGAAGAAGCTACATGGACTTACCTGCGCAACAATGCAGAGCAGGATGATATAAAAGTAAAAGTTGATAAAGCTTTTGTATTGATTGATGAAATACTTGCTGGGCGCAATCCCGATTATAAAGGTGTGCTTGAACCCATATTTGTAAAGAGCCAGCTATCTGCTGTGCAGGTTGCAGGATTAATTAATTTGTTTTCCAATGTAAAGTTTTCAGAAACGAATAATCCGCAAAGCGACATTTACGGACGTGTGTATGAATATTACATCGGCAAGTTTGCACAGGCTGAGGGCAGTGGTGCAGGGCAATTCTTTACGCCGGGCAGTGTAGTGCGTTTGCTGGTTGAAATGTTAGAGCCTTTACATGGGCGTATTGTTGACCTTGCCTGTGGCAGTGGTGGCATGTTTGTGCAAAGCTTAAAGTTCATACAATCGCATGGTGGTGATAAAACAGATATTTCTATTTACGGGCAGGAACGTTATGAAGGCACACTGCGTTTATGCAAAATGAATTTGTTGCTGCGTAATCTTTCTTTTGATTTGAAGTTAGGCGACTCTTTATTGCATGACAGGTTTCCTGATTTAAAAGCAGATTATGCTTTAATGAACCCGCCGTTTAATATCTCCAACTGGCATAATGAACAATTGCCGGATAATGACCCCAGATTATTTGGACCGAAAGAACAATTTACCACAAACGGTAATGCTAATTACATGTGGTTTCAAACATTGTGGTATCATTTAAGTGAAAAAGGAACCGCTGGTGTAGTAATGGCAAATGGCGCTATGACAACAAGTAGTGCAGGTGAAAAGAATGTACGTGAATACATGATAAATGAAGGGATGGTTGACTGCATTGTACAAATGCCTGATAAATTATTTTTAACTACCGGCATACCTGCTTGTTTATTTATTCTTAGTAAGAACCGTGACGGTAAAGATGGTGAACACCGTGAACGCAAGAATGAAATACTGTTTATTGATGCCCGAAAGCTTGGACACATGGTAAACCGCAGATTACGTGTGTTTAGTGATGGTGACATACAAAAAATTACCGGCGCTTATCATGAATGGCGGAATGTAAACACCCCCCTTGCGGGTTCTCAAACTGTAAACAGCGTGTATTCCCCCCTGTCAGGGGGGAAGGAACCCTCTTCAAATTCAACCAATTTGCAGAGGGGGGTGTACAAAAATGTAGAAGGCTTTTGCAAAGCAGCCACTTTAGATGAAGTAATTGCAAATAATTATGTGCTTTCTCCCGGACGTTATGTAGGTACAGAAGCAGAAGAAGATGATGGTATTTCCTTCGAAGAAAAGATGCACAAGTTAACTACAGAATTAATGCTGCAATTTAAAGAAGGTGATAGGCTTGAACTGCTGATAAAAGAGAATCTAAAAAGTATTGGTTCTAATGAAACAAAATGAAGGATTGCCATTTATTAAATTTATGATGCTTCTATCAAGCATGACTCCTCTATTTCTTTTAGTCGGTATTAGAGGCATTCAGATAAAAGATGGAGATAATCTTTTAATATCACCCAAACATACTTGGACAACTATTGCTTGTTTAATCGTCATTCCTTATTTAGTCATTAAATTTCGCATATATTTTTCTAAGAAGGCTTCTGATATATATCCCTTAAATGTACAAGAAGCTACTCTGAATAAGGAATATCTATTCACATATTTATTTACTGTTTTATTGCCTTTATATAGTGTTTCAATTAGCTCACTAAATGAATTTTACGCAGTTATATGTGCAATTGCATTTGTAATTTTTGTGCTTTGGAATATGAATATGCACTTTATAAATATCTTTTTTGCATTTGGAGGTTATCGCGTTTTCACACTACCCAATCAGAACGGTGCAGTATTACTTACTACAAGACAAAACCTTTCTAATAACATTCAATCAATTAAAGCTCATCGTTTGAGCAACTCGGTTTTTATTGAACTTAAAAACTACTCTTATGACAATAAATGATTTTCAATCCATAACCTTTGGCGTTTGTTTTAGAATCGATAACCAAATCTATCATTATTTGATTCCGATAGATAATACAGTTCGAGAAGCTTTGGTTGAAATGAGAAATACTTTTACTGAGCTATATGATAACATCAATGCAGAGATTGAAAACTTTTCGCCGACAGAGAAATATGCATCCACAGAAAAGTTAAGGGCAAACTTGAATGCTGAGTATTTACATTCAATGAATGATTTGTTCCATCATCAAAACCATCCAGTGAATAATGTTGATTTATCAGAATATTTACCAGTGGTTGAATATTATTTTGCTGAGTTTGTACATAACAATAATGCAAAAACAATTGGTGTTAAAAGACCTAACCAGTTTAAAGCATTATTGAAAAAGAAAATCTTTGCTTTTGTTGATGACACTTTGCAAGCTGTGGAAGATGATGTGTTCAAATTGGATAACGACTTTGATATTCTTATACATGACACTTATGTCGAAATTTTACATCCAGCAGGTTTTGTTTTTATATCAGATTTAGAAGACCAAATCCTGTTAGGTGTTGCAAATACCATCGCTCAATTAACCCAATCAATTCCTTTCTTAAATTTTGAGGTTATTGGTAACTACGTAACAAATAATAATGCAAGACGAGCAGCAAAATTGCTGGCATCGATTAAAACAAGAGAAGATTTGCATCTTACTGACCAACATAAGGTGGTTGAAAAATGCGCACATTTGGGCATTGCCTTAGTAGAAGCCGATGGAAGATTAGTTGTACCTGATGACAAAATTGTTGATTTACTTGAAGTGCTTGATAGAAGGTCTTATGAATACGATTTAATGACGAACGATGTTGTTGAAATTTATGTTGCTAACAGTAGAAAAAAGAAAAATTAATGATAGATATTTTTATTAGCCACGCCATAAAAGATAAAGAGATTGCAGATGCATTTATTGACATCATATTGCATGGAGCAATGAGTATCGAGTTGTCAACCATTTTTTGTACAAGCACAGAAGGAACTAAAATAAAATCTGGGGAAAATTGGCGGGATACTATTAAAGATGCCTTAGTTGAAGCAAAGGTTACTTTCTTGATTATCACTCCGAATTATAAAGAAAGTGAAATGTGTTTGAATGAAATGGGTGCAGCGTGGTTTTTGAGTTCACATGTATTGCCTACAATAGTTGAACCTATAACATTCAGAACTGTCGGAGTTATTCCTGAAGTGACGCAAGTGAAAAAGCTGCTTGATGAAATTCATTTAGACGATTTACGTGATAGTGTACAAGCAGCCTTGGCAATCCCATCATCAAGAATTGCAAGTGGTAGATGGACTCAAAAGAAAAGAGAATTTATAAAAAGGGTAAAAGAGCACATAGAAGATAATCCTTTTCCTGTAGCAATGGATAGAAAACTTTATGATAGGTTGTTACAAGAAAACGATAATTTAAATGACACTGTAGACAATTTAATAGAAGAAAAAGGACAATTGAATAAGCAGATTAAAGAACTCGAAAAAACCAAAGATGCAAAAGAGGTGAAGACTATTAAATTTAAATATAAGTCTTCAGCATTATTTGAAGAATTTGAAGAATTATGCAGTGATATTTACGATGATGTGTTTCCTTTTGAGCCAATAATTCGTGGAATGATTTACAAATCATTTAATGGCAAACAAATCACTGTTGACTGGCAGCAAGGTTACAGATATGAGTTGGAAATGGCAGAGGCTAATAATTTTATTAAAATAGATGAAGAGGATGGTTCTGTTGATATCGACTGGGAGACGACACTAGAAATGAAAGCTTTAAAGGAAAAACTGAATCATCTGAATGAATTTATGGAAGGTGCGACAAAGGAAGATTTTCTTTTAAAGTACAAGGAAAAATATAGTGCAACATTCAGAATAGATAACAAAACCTTTTGGAACACCGTTTTAAAATTGCCTTTATTCCTAACTTAATGACTAACTGGAAAAAATATAAGCTTTCGCAAATAACAGAAATAATTGGAGGCGGAACTCCTAAAACGTCTGTTGCAGAATATTGGAATGGTAACATCCCTTGGTTATCTGTTTTTGATTTTGCAGGTGATAAAAAGAAAGTTTATCAAACAGAAAAAACAATTACAGAAGCCGGGTTAAAAAATAGTAGTACTAAGATTTTAAAGAAAGGTCAACTAATAATTTCAGCAAGGGGAACTGTTGGAGAGTTAGCTATGCTTGGTAGAGATATGGCATTTAATCAATCGTGCTATGGATTGAATGCCATAAGCGAAATAGCAATAAATGATTTTCTTTATTACTTACTGAAATATGAAATTGATTCTTTGAAAGCAGTAACCCACGGTTCTGTTTTTGACACAATCACAAGACAAACATTTGAACAAATTGAAGTTAATATTCCCGAGGACATCAACGAACAACAACGCATCGCATCCATCCTTTCTTCTCTCGACGACAAAATAGAACTCAACCGCCGCATGAACCAAACACTGGAGCAAATAGCGGCAACGCTCTTTAAAAAATATTTTGTTGATGATATTGACCCGGATAATTTACCGGAGGGTTGGCGATGGGGAAAACTTATAGAATTGTGTCGAAATTTTGACAGTAAACGAATACCGTTATCAAGTCGTCAACGCGAAGAAAAAAAAGGTATTTATCCTTATTACGGAGCAGCATCTATCATGGATTATGTTGATGATTATTTGTTCGATGGTTTATATATTCTGTTAGGTGAAGATGGAACTGTAGTTGATGAAAAAGGATTTCCTGTTTTACAATATGCTTGGGGAAGATTTTGGGTAAATAATCATGCCCATGTTTTACAAGGAAAAGGAATTTCAACAAATCATTTATACATGATTTTGAAAAATTCTCCTATTGCACATTTAGTTACAGGTGCAGTTCAGCCAAAAATCAGTCAAGGCAATTTGAATAGTTTACAAGTGCTTATCCCAAGCAAAGAGACAAACAGTAAATTTGATACTGAAATAAACAGTTTATTTTCTCTTATTAGAAATAACAGTGAGCAAATAAGAACTCTACAAAAAACAAGAGACTCACTTCTTCCCAAACTTATGTCCGGCGAAATAGATGTAACTGCTATCAACCAAAACGAACCATTAAATGAAGAAGTACTTATCTGAAAGTGCAGTAGAAGAAGCTGCGATTGAATGGCTGAAAGAAATCAAGCCTTATCATTACAAACATGGTGAGGATATTCATCGTCCGCTTAATAAAGCAGTGCTGGAAGACATATTCACTTCATTTCTTCAAAACAAATTCAAACATGTACCTGCAAAAGTGCTGGAAGAAGTAAAGCAGGAATTTCTATTCAACAGTGGTTCGGATATTCATACACGCAACCATGAGTTTCATAAAAAATTAAGTAAAGGCTTTTCAAAAGAATGGAAAGATGATAATGGTAAATATTATGCAGAACATTTTTATGCAGTAGATTTTGAAACGATAAGTAACAATGATTTCTTAATTGTTAACCAATTCACGATTGATGGTAAAAACAAACGCAGACCTGATTTAATTGTCTTCATTAACGGTTTGCCGCTGGTATTGTTTGAATTTAAAGACTGGTTTAATAAAGATGCTGATGTTGAAACTGCTTTTAATCAAATACAGCATTATATACAAGATATACCGCAGGTATTTGAATACAATGCACTCACTGTTATCAGCGACGGACAAACAACTTTACATGGAATGTTCAGCAGCGGTATGGAATGGTTTGCTGCATGGAAAAGCGTTGACGGCATTAACGTGGTACAAAATGATTTTGCTTTAGAAACATTGATAAAAGGTTTGCTTGTTCCTGAACGTTTGCTGCAATACATCCGCTTTTATATTTTTCATGAATTAGATAAAGGGCAGTTGATAAAGAAAGGTGCAAAGTATCACCAGTTCTTTGGTGTGCAGTATGCATTGGAAGAAACAAAGAAAGCGATTAAACCTTTTGGCGATGGCCGCATTGGTGTGATATGGCATACCACACGCAGCGGTAAAAGCATTACGATGGCAATTTATTCAGGTATACTCAGACAAATGCCTGAATTAAAAAACCCAACCATAGTTGTACAAGTTGACCGCTTTGATTTGAACAAACAATTGTATGAAGATTTTATTGCTACAAAAGATTTAGTTGGCGATGTGTCGCTGGCTGATAATTCAGATGATTTGCGCAGCCTTTTAAGCGGTGAAGGTGGCGGTGTGATATTTAGTACGATTGAAAAGTTTCGTTTACAAAAAACAGAAGAAGGTAAAGAAGCCTCGCATCCTGTTTTAAGTACAAGAGACAATATTATTGTGATTGCGGATGAATGTCACCGCACGCAATATGGATTGTTGCAGGGGTTTGCTGCTAATCTTCGCACAGCTTTACCCAATGCATCATTTATTGGTTTCACAGGTACGCCTGTTGATACAAAAGATGCAGATACGGTTGCCGTGTTTGGTGAAGTAATTCATACATACGATATAAAACAGGCAACAGAAGATAACGCTGTGGTGCCTATTTATTATGAACCAAGACTTGCGAAACTGCATTTAGGCAATGCACAGATTGAAGAAGAAGCAGAGGAAATTGTTGGTGCAGTAACAGACAAAGACCGCAATAAAATATTATGGGCTGCAGCAGAAGATGCAGCCGGTGCAGATAAACGTGTAGCAGAAGTTTCAAAAGATATTTTGCATCACTACATAGAACGTTCAAAAACACTGGAAGGCAAAGCAATGATTGTTTGCATGAGCCGTCGCAATTGTGTAAAGATGTATGACGCATTGATGAAATTAGAAGGCTGTCCTGAAATTGCTGTTATCATGACAAGCAATATTGCAAAAGACCCGAAAGGATGGAATCCGCATATCTGCACGAAAGAAAAGATGGAAGCCATTAAAGCAAGATTCAAAGACCCTGATGACCCGTTAAAAATTGTGATAGTAAGAGATATGTGGTTAACAGGTTTTGATAATCCGCCATTGCATACTTTGTATGTAGATAAAATAATGAGCGGTCATAATTTAATACAGGCAATTAATCGTGTTGCCACAGTATTTAAAGACAAACCCAGCGGATTAATTGTTGACTACATTGGCATTGGTGATAAACTAAGAGATGCAACGAAGAAATATACAGGTTCGGGTGGCAAAGGCGATGTGGTGATTGATGTGGATGAAGCGTTTGAAACCGCCAAAGAATTTATAGCTGCTTTACAAAAAAGTCTTCCTGCAAATTTTGATTACAGCAAATGGCTTGGTTTATCAAAAGGCAATCAATTAAAATTAGTAAGTGATGCAACCAATCATATTGTGAGTGATGAAGAAGCGAGTAAAGATTTTATGCTGAATGAATTAAAGATGAGCGGGCTTGCTTCCGTAATAAAAGGTCACCCAAATATTCAAACGATTGCTTTAGATATTATTTTCCTGCAACATGTAGGTGCTGCTGTAAGAAAAATAAAGAACCCTTCCGTAAATATCAGGAAGAAAGAAGGGCAGATAAAAGAGTTAATACACCGCAGTATAGAAAGCGAAGAAGTAGTGGATGTATTTACAATGGCAGGTATTCCAAAGTTTGATATTTCAATTATCAATGATGATTTTTTAGCAACAGCTAAAGAACAAAAATCAGGTTATGAATTAAAGCTGGAACTGGTAAGAAAAATATTGAATGAAGAAATAAAACTGCGGCAGTTTAAGAATATAGTAAAGTATAAAAAATTGAGAGAAGAAGTTGAAAAGATTATTGAAGACTACCACAATCATTTCTTTGACAGTTTAATTGCTTTACAAAAATTGCGTGGAGCAGCAAAGGCAATGCAGGAGGAAGATGAACGTAGAAAAGTTTTAGGCTTAACAGATGAGGAAGAAGCATTTTATGAAATATTGGTTCAGCATAAAAATGCCATCAGTGATTATGCATTAATAAAAGAGATTGTAAAAGACGTTACGGCAGCTATAAAAAAGAGCTTGCAAATAGACTGGTATAAAAAGCCGGATGCAAGAGCACAAATAATGCTTGCTGTAAAGCGTGTACTGCAACGCAAAGGTGTAAGCCAGGAATTGCAAGACATTTTAAATGAAATTATGGAACAAGCTGAAGCGAGATATAAGGAGTGGTGGGGAGAGGTGGCGTAAAAAAGAAATGAAATCATGGATAGTAAAATTATTTTAGGAAGGATTCTTCAAAAGTTTATTGATAAAGGATATTCAAAGTATCAAGACTATAATAAGTTTGGATACATTTCACACACCGATAATGCTGTTAAGGTTGCAAGGGAAGATGGGAAGGATACACCTATCCCTTTTTCAAAACTGTTGATTTCAATTGATGCATACAAAAAGAATAATGAACTATATAACGAAGGACCAACTGCATTACGAGCGGTTGGTATTACACATATAACAAGCCCTGTTCATTCTTTGCTACACTTGTTACAAAAAGATGATTATAAATAATAAACCACATCTCACTGTCCAGCATCCTCTCCTGCTAAGGGACGATGCGTTACACATTCACAATTATAGCACATCGTCCTCTGCGGGAGACAATGTCCGACATCAATAATCAACCTTGGCACATCGTCCTCTGCGGGAAACGATACTTGACATCAAAAATATTTATGCCGCAGCGTTGTCTCCGCTATGCAATAATCCGTTTAACACGTGATTGATAAAAGGCACAAATCCTTCAGGACCCGTTATCCAGTCTTTCATATGAACTGACGTTACATGGCTCGTATTAAATATATACCTTACAATTTCAAGCCTTTTTTCCAGTTCTATGCCCGCACCCATTATTACAACATCTATGGCGTTATTATTCGCTTCAAACACTTTTTGCGCATCAGCTAAGTTGGCAGCAGCAAAATATTCAACATTTTTTATTAGCTGATTTAATGGTGGAACGTTTACCAGTTGTCGTCCTACTAATAATACCTTTTTCATTTTAGTTGTTGTTAGTTTGGTAAAATTACCTGGCGCCAACCGATAATTAAAATCGAACTGTCCTGCATCGTCTCCTGCCAAGGGATGATGCGTTACACGTTCACAATTCTGGCACATCATTTTCTGCGGGAGATGATGCCCGGCATCAAAGCGCATCGTCCTCTGCGAGAGACGATGCTTGACATCAAATTTCCACTTACCGGCAACAGGGTTCACTGTCCAGCATCGTCTCCTGGTAAGGGACGATGCGTTAAACGTTCACCCACATCTTTCCAATAAGTTAATTTCACAAAAGCATGTTGTTTGTTTAATAAATAAAAACATGCACTGGAATGAACATATTCTTCAGGCAGATTAGCTAATTTCCACTTACCGGTAACAGGGTTATTGTGTATATAATTTAATTTCTGTAAAAGAAACTTTTCATTGTAACATGGCTTTATGTCGGATGAAACTTCAAATACCCTGTGCTTTTTCTTTCGCTGTTTTTCTTTTACAGTAACTGCTGACTCAAGCTGATGAAGTATTTCATGCTGCTGTTGTTTTTCAAGTCGCTTCACTATTTCATACGCTAAAAATCGCTTGCCATTAGACAGTAAAGTATTTATACTTCCTGCATTTACAAAAATTAATACATGCAAATGATTCGGCATTATTACAAATGCTTCAATTTCGTTTCCTTTATCAACGAGGATATTAAACCATTTATACACTTCATCATATAAATTTGTTATCTCAAATAAATGAAGCCAATTTTTACAGGTAAAAGTGCAGAAGTAAGTTTGTATAGTTTCTTCCTGGGTTAGTTTGATTGGCATACATAAAAATAATCAATTCTAGCGCATCGTCCTCTGCGAGAGACGATGCTTGACATCAGCATCAAAAATTAACTAAGTGCAACGCAACAGCAACTTATATAAATCTTATTATTCTTCTCTGTCCAGCATCGTCTCCTGTTAAGGGACGATGCGTTAAACGTTCACAATTCTGGCACATCGTTTTCTGCGGGAGATGATACCCGGCATCAAAGCGCATCTCCTCTACGAGAGACGATGCTTGACATCAATCATATAAATTTGTTATCTAAAATAAATGAAGCCAATTTTTACAGGTAAAAGTGCAGAAGTAAGCTTGTATAGTTTCTTCCTGGGTCAGTTTGATTGGCATACATAAAAATAATCAATTCTAGCGCATCGTCCTCTGCGAGAGACGATGCTTGACATCAATGTTCATCCATTTCGCTGTCCACCATTGTCTCCTGCTAAAGGACGATGCGTTACACGTTCACAATTCTGGCACATCATTTTCTGCGGGAGATGATACCCGGCATCAAAGCGCATCTCCTCTTTGAGAGACGATGCCCGACATTAATGAAAGATTATTTTTTGAGGAGTTACGCATATTAATAAGTTGCCCGTAATGCTGGCCGAACAATCAAACTGTAGTAAAATGAACACAAAAAAAACCGCTTCCAATTCCATAAGCCATAGAAAGGTTATTGTAAATAATATTTCTGTGCATTTAGCAGAAACAGGAAATAAAGGCAATCAAATTATATTGTTATTACATGGATATCCTGAAAATTGGCAGGCATTCGGGGAGGTAATGAACGAACTAAGCGACAATTATAATCTTTTGGCGATTGATTTGCCGGGAATCGGAGAATCAGAAAAAATTGCAGCCAATGATACCTACGCACTCGCCAGGTTTATTAATGATTTTATTCGGTCGTTACGCTTAGAGCGGATAGTATTAGCAGGACATGACATAGGTGGAATGATAACTTATACTTTTCTGAAATATTTCCCTGAAAGTTTATCTAAAGCCATTATTATGAATACTGCAGTTCCCGGTGTTGAACCTTGGGAAGAAGTGAAAAGAAACCCCTACATATGGCATTTTGCTTTTTATGCTATTCCGTCTCTGCCCGAAGCTTTAATCACCGGAAAACAACGAGTACTATTTGATTACTTTTATGATACAATATCCGCCAACAAGCATGCAATAACTGAAAGCAAACGGAATATATATACGAAAGCTTACGAAAAGCAGTCTTCGCTGAAGACAAGTTTCGATTGGTACAGAGCATTTCCCCAGGATGAAAAAATCAACGCTGACAAGTCACCAACCAACATACCTGTATTATATTTAAGGGGTGAAAAGGATTTTGGAACCATAGAAAAATATATTGAAGGATTTAAGAAAAGTGGAATCAATAATATAAAAGGTGAATCAATTCCTGGCTGTGGACATTTTGCGCCGGAAGAACAGCCAATAAAAGTTGCTACGGCGATACGTAATTTTATAACGCAAGTTTAAAGACAATAGCACTCCGCCCCTGTTGGTGTTGTCACCACCAGGGGTTCCAAACACATTAATACATTCCCGGGATAAAATCTTTGTTGATCAGAGAACCACAAAGGTGTAGAATCAAATTTGCCGGTCACAAGACCAGCAAAGGCGCAGAGATAATCAATTATACCGCATCGTTCTCTGCGAGAAACGATGCCTGACATTAAAGTTTAAAAAATCCTACTTTTAACCCTACTGAAAACAGGAAGCCCACACACAATAGTTACACTTCCTTCAAAATCTTAAACCCGCCTGCCGCATATATTAATACAAATGCTATGAATAAAATACTATTAGCAGGCGCAACAGGGTATTTGGGAAGCTTCATTCTTAACCAGCTTCTGGAGAAAGGTTTTGAAACAAGAGTGGTGGTGAGAAATGAAAATAAACTGCCTGCATCTTTTATTGCAAACAATAAACCAGAAATTGTAAAAGCTGAAATCACCAACCCGGCATCTATTGCAAATTGCTGCAAGGATATAGATGTTGTTATTTCAACAGTTGGCATAACGCGGCAAAAAGACGGGTTAACCTATATGGATGTAGATTACCAGGCCAACCTCAATTTACTGGAAGCAGCCAAACGGAATGGCGTTAAAAAGTTTATTTACGTTTCTATTCTCAAAGGGAATAAATTAACGCACCTAAAAATTTGCCAGGCAAAAGAACGGTTTGTGGCATTACTTAAAAGCTCCGGATTGGATTATTGTATCGTTCGCCCCACAGGTTATTTTTCAGACATGACAGAGTTTTATCACATGGCAAAGAAAGGAAGGGTGATGTTATTTGGCCAGGGAGAAAATAAAATGAACCCTATTCACGGAAGCGATCTTGCCGCAGTTTGCATCAATGCCGTTGAAGCCAGTGATACAGAAATCAGTGCAGGCGGGCCGCAGGTATTAACCTATAAACAAATGGCTGAAACTGCATTTTCGGTAACCGGCAAGAAAGTGAAGATTACACATATTCCCAATTGGGTTAGGAAAACAATTTTATGGCTGCTGAGAACTTTTACAAACAGCAGGTTTTACGGCCCGCTTGAGTTTTTTATGACCGTTTTATCAATGGACCTGATTGCGCCCAAATATGGAACCCTTACTTTGAAAGTATATTTTGAGGAACTTAATAAGGAAAGCCCGCACCACTGACAGGAATGTTTTCTTAGCGCATCGTCCTCTGCGGGAGACGATGCCTGACATCAAAAAATATTTCTTCATTTATTAAGCCACTGCTATGTAGGTTGCGGAATGCTTTTGTATGCTGAAGAATTTTGCGCTATCAGCAACGCAATTCCGCAAAAAGCCATACAGGTAAGTGAGCCGATAAAGTTTTCTCCTTCCTGCCATGCCGGGAAAAATAATGCATAATACAGGTGCAGTGTTATTAACCAGGTAAATAACGTGCCTGCAAGAATGAAAGCGCTTATACGTACTTTAAAATTTATAAAGAAACTGATAGCTGAACCCACTAATATAATACCACCGGCAAACGTCCAGAACCTGCCAAACGGAATATAAGG
The DNA here is from genome assembly GCF_051953455.1 of Parafilimonas sp. Taxonomy (NCBI): domain Bacteria; kingdom Pseudomonadati; phylum Bacteroidota; class Chitinophagia; order Chitinophagales; family Chitinophagaceae; genus Parafilimonas; species Parafilimonas sp. The sequence continues at coordinate 18,748 of NZ_JBQCIT010000057.1, forward strand.
CGGAACCAAAGTGCTTAGGGAAGCAGTACTGGTTAAATGCCCGATGCCAAACAATAACAGCATTAAGGCAAAGAAACATCTGCCAATTACAGATATTACCTTAAAGAAAGCAATTGGTTTTATGTTGCCGTCTTCTCTTACATATATGAAACTTAATATTAAAAAGCCGCCGGAGAGCGCAAGCACTTTATTCAGGTTCGTCCAGTATTTCAGTTTTTCCAAACCTTGCACAGATAAAAATGCAGGCAAATGGCCAACAAAAAACAATATAAAAAAAACGGCTGCCATAATGAGTGAGATGGTTGCTGTTTTTTTATTGATAATAATAAAAATACCACTGCCCGTTAATACAATCCCAGTCGCATAAACTATCCAATACAGTGATGGGGTTATTGCTGTTGAATTGGGCAATATAATGGGCCTGATGCCCGGGAAAAAGAAATGTAAAACACCAATTCCGGTGAGGCATATTCCTAAAAATATACGGCCTGTTGCTGCATACAAGTTCATGGTAATAATTTTGATGACGAATAAAAGAAAGTTCAAAACTATTTTAGGTTAACTACTTTTGCAGTGTTTTTCGGCAAGCGACGGATAATTCCGGCAAATGCAGTTGGACGGATATAATTGCAGTTGGTCTAATAAAAGCAAATGGAAGCAGCATGTTTATGCAACACGCTTTAATTTAAGTTACTTCATGCACCAGCGATGCAACAAAAAAAAATTTCTTTACTGTTTAATGTGGTTTTCTGGCTGCTCTATTTTTTATATGAATGGCTTGGCCTTGCTGCACTTTCCGGTAATTACGGCAGTTATTTTATTAACGCCTGCCTGGCGCTTCCCGTATCATTTGCTGTTTCCTATATCACCATTCATGTATTAGTGAAGCGGTATTATGATTCGTGGCCGGCATGGAAATTTTGGTTAATCCAGGTGTTGGTTACGCTTGTGTTTTTGCTTGTACGAAGATGCATAAACTACTATTTCTTCTATCCGCATTTTTTTCCTTTTGCTTTAGGTTTGCCTTTCTTTTCTTTTGGAAAATTAATTGTTGAACTGGTAAACGTTTACCTTATTGTTGGGTTTTATTCATTGTTTTATTTTGTTCAGCACTGGTATAAACAAAGGCAGCAGGTTATAGATTTGATACAGCAAAAAACAACAGCAGAACTCGAGTTATTAAAATTGCAGGTGCAGCCGCATTTTATTTTTAATACACTCAATAATATCTATTCAACGGCATTAAAAACAAGTCCTGAATCTGCCAGGCTGATTGCACATTTATCATCGTTCTTACACTATAATTTATATGATGCCAAACAGAATTTTGTTCCGTTAGCAGGTGAGCTTGCTTATATTAAAAGTTATCTTGAACTGCAACGAAACCGGTATGGAGCAAAAGCAGACATCGCCGTTAATGTGTATGATGATATCAGTGAGGTTACCATTGCACCGTTGTTATTGCTGCCTTTAATTGAAAACGCTTTTAAACATGGCATTGCCGATTCAACAGGGCCATCGTGGTTAAGAGCAGATATTTCAAAACAAGGCACTAAGCTTTTAGTTAAAATTGAAAACAGTGTTGAAAAACAAGCAAACCTTATGCAAACGGGTAAAGGCGGGCTGGGACTTGCCAATGTGCGCAGGCGGCTTGAATTGATTTATCCCGGCCGCCATGAATTTAAGGTGCTGGAGGAACCGCATTCGTATCTTGTAATATTAAAACTTGAAATGTTATAATGATAACATGCATTATTGTTGATGATGAGCAGCCGGCAAGAAAATTAATTCAACATTATCTTTCAGGGTTGAAAGATGTTAAGCTGATGGCATCTTTTGAGAGTGCAGTGGATGCATTCAACTGGATGCAACAGCATACCATTGATTTGATATTTCTCGATATACAAATGCCCAAAATATCTGGGTTGAAATTTATACAGTCGTTGCGCACAGCACCTAAAATTATTTTTACCACAGCTTACCGGGAATATGCGGCGGAAGCGTTTGAAGCAGATGCATTGGATTACCTGGTAAAGCCAATAACGCAGGAAAGGTTTATGCGGGCCATCTCTAAGTTGAATCATTATCATAAAAACATAGCGGGTAACTTACATACGGTTGATGATTTTAATACAGCTTATATATTTCTTAAAACAGGTAACCGGCAAACGAAAATCTTTTTAAAAGACATTTTGTACATCGAAGGCTTAAAGGATTATGTAAAGGTACATACGCATAGTAAAATGCTGGTGGCAAGTGAACGTTTAAGTTATATGGAGCAAAGGCTGCCTGAAAATAAGTTTGCGCGAATTCATAAGTCGTTTATCGTTGCCTTATCCGGTATAATACAGCATACATCTGATGAAGTGACCATCGGAAATACCACCTTACCTATTGGAAGGGTTTTTAAGAATGAGTTTTTAAAGAAGTTGTAATATATTGTTGGCTGCAATGCTCCGGGCTCGGCAAAATGTTCATGCGCTGCTGATGTTTACAATATTAAACGTTATGTGTATGCCACCATCCTGCCAGGGATAATACGTTCAACATTCAACCTTATCTCCTGATGTGTTAATTCACTTCTACTGCAGCATTCTTTGCGGGAGTTGACAGCAGGCCTTTGATTTGGGAGAAGTGCTGCAAAAGATATCTTTCAAAAAACTTCCTGCGTTGGTTTTTATACTAACTGGATTTATAAAGAATATCCTTTTTTTGCCTAAATGCCTGTTACAACGATTTTAGCATAAGTCTTGTAGCAATAAAACACTGTTGTATCTGTTAATTACCGCTCATGGATAATGCGCCATTGCAAAAACAAATAAGGGATATACAAACACAAATTGCACAGGAAGAAGAGCGTTATACCATTGCGGTGAAACATTGTGCAGGATTTAATGAGTTAAAGGAAAAACGTTTATCCATACGTACGTTAAAAGAACAGCTACAGGTTTTGTTAAATAAAGACGGTATGGGCAACAGCAATAATTTATCTGCAGGTTCAATAGAAAGCAGTCGTGAATTAACCGAATAATTTCATTTTAAATAAGAGGATTCATACAGTGAAACGACCAGTATTATGTATGACGGCTAACCTTAAGCCTATCTTTAAGATAATTGATTTTAAACTATGCCACACAGACTTAGTAAATTGGGTGCAAGAATTAAAGAAATCCGTACAAAAAAGAATATATCTCAAAATGAACTGGCACTGATGTGCGAAATTGAAAAAGCAAATATGTCAAGGCTTGAATCGGGGCAAGGCAATCCTACCATTCTTACGCTGTTTAAAATTTGTGATGCATTAGAAATTTCGATAGAAGAACTTTTTAAGGAAGATGGCTTATCTTCTGTTTAAAACTGTAATAATACCCCCTAACCATGTACCTGCAAGTAGCTCATTGCTTTTTCCGATAGTGTTGCCTCTGTAATGCAGTCAATAACATTATAAAGGCAGTATTGATTAAGCATTTCAAACCTGGCAAAGCTATACTGCCGCTACAAATTAACATTCATAAAAACAAGGTTATTGCACAGCTATATGCCCGATAAATAGAATTGCTTACGAATATGGTTTCACCGCAAAAGTCACCTGAACCGTGTGTTTAAAAAGATAAAGGAATGAATCCCCTGGAGTTCAGAAAAACAAACAGCACACATTGAAATTGTAATACGCGGCCCATTGAAATCCATTATCTTTAAATCTCTAATTTTTTCAGCATGAATATAAGGCCTGGGTTACAATCAGCATTACTGCTTTTTGCCTTTTGCTTTATTGGCAGCAATGCGCCTGCACAGAAAGACACCGTTAAAAATGTGGTACTTGTTCACGGGGCTTTCGTAGATGGATCGGGATGGCAGGGCGTGTATGAGTTGCTTACACAGCACGGCTACAAAGTTTCGGTTACCCAACATAAACTTCAGGATTTTGACGAGGATGTGGCCGAAGTAAACCGGATCATTGACCAGCAGGATGGCCCATGCATTCTCGTTGGGCATAGCTATGCAGGCGTGGTTATTACACAGGCGGGCAATAATGCCAGGGTTACCGGCCTGGTGTATATAGCGGCTCATGCACCGCAAGACGGTGAGCACAGAGCCGACCTGGTGAAGACTTATCCTTCGGCTTATCAATCGCTGATTAAAGGAAGCGATGGCCTGGATTATATAGACCCTGAAAAATTTCCTGATGATTTTGCCGGCGACCTTCCAGCCGAACAGGCACGCTTTATGGCGGCTTCACAAATGCCAACAGCCGATAAAGTGTTCCAGGCCACAGTGCACAATCCGGCCTGGAAAAGCAAGCCAAGCTGGTATATGGTGGCAAAATCCGACCGCATAATCAATCCCGACCTCGAGCGGTTTTATGCGAAAAGAGCAAAGAGCAAAACGGTAGAAATTGATGGGGGAAGCCATTCCATTTATATTTCCCAGGCCAACAAGGTTTCCGAACTGATAATGCTTGCATCTGAAGGCAGGCAGGATTGAGGCTTATAAAGCAGTTACTGAAAATGCTTTTATAGCCACCAGTGTTGGAGGTGATTCAATCAATTCAGAATAATTATTCATTAATTCACCTTGCGAAGTTTCGGTATTTGATTTGCTTTTTAAAATATCCCGGTGATGAAGCGGCACAGGTGCTAATCTTTAAAACCCTGGTATGAATTCTTTCAATAATTCTGCACGGATGTTCATCTCAATTACAAATTATCAAATCCCAATTATACTTCCGGTTTCCTCACCTTTCAACCAATCAGCTTATCAACTATTCAACCGCTCAACCTCCTTCACCAATCCCCAATTCCAGCTTCATCTTCCGCACCTCATCTTCATCAACAGAAATATTATACAAGGTTTCTTCCATCCCGGCATTCACAAACTCCATTTGAGAAGCAATATTTTTTCTCGCCGATGAATGCAGTTCTTTAGCACCCGTATAAGCTGCAAGCTGTTTTATATTGTTGCTTCTTACGCCGCTTCCGGGCATAATGATAATCCTTTCATCCGCCTGTTCAATTAGTTGTTTTAACAGTTCCTTTCCATCAAAAGCATTGGGCACCTGCCCGCTGGTAAGTATGCGCTGGCAGCCGCATTCAATAATATCCTCGAGTGATTGCAATGGATTTTTCGCCCTGTCAAATGCACGGTGAAAAGTAACATCAAGCGGATAAGCTAATTCAACCAAACGCTTTGTTCTCTCTTTATCTACGCCTGCATTTCTGTTCAACATACCAACCACAACACCATCAAAGCCTAAATCTTTGCATAACAAAACATCTTTCTGCATCACGGCAAACTCATCATCCGTATAAAAAAAATCTCCGCCCCTGCAACGGATAATCGGGAAAACGGGAATGGATATTTTCTCCCTTACTGTTTTCAAAGTTCCATAAGAGGGTGTTGTACCGCCATCAACAGGATTTTCGCATAACTCGATCCTGTTGGCCCCGGCTTTCTCTGCAAGCAACGCAGATTGAATATTAAATACGGCAATTTCAAGTGTAAAACCTCCATCCCCTGAAGGGAAGTATTGAAGGCTGTTGATAAAACTTAACTTCATGGCTACATTAAAAACTTTGAATCAGCCAGCTTATTATAATCATCAGCATAACAAACGGCATAATTAAACCCTTTCTGGATAGCATATCCACCGTAGTTTCCTTGTTTATCAATGGCAATAAATGCCACCTGTATATTTTTTAATTCTTCCTGCGTATGCCTTCTTACAATGCGCTCTACCGTGAGTTTGCAGGCGTCTTCAGGCGATGCGCCATGCCGCATGGCTTCCACAACCATGTGTGTGCCGCAGGTTTTTATTACTTCTTCGCCGAGGCCTGTGGAAACAGCAGCACCCACTTCGTTATCAACAAATAAACCAGCCCCAATAATTGGCGAATCGCCCACACGGCCCCGCATTTTAAAAGCCATGCCGCTGGTAGTGCAACTGCCGCTTACATTTCCCTGCGCATCAATGGCAATCATGCCGATTGTATCATGATTAAAAGCACCATTGCTTAAACGCATGGGCGGCGCGGTAAAAGCACTTTCTCCTCTTGTATGTTCTATATTGATTACGGGCTTGTATTCAGATTTTTTAAGCCATTCTTTATAAGCTTTCTGCGCATCCTCACTCAGTTTATCCGGTTCCAGCGGAAAACCCTGCTCCACAGCAAACTGCTGCGCACCGCTGCCGGCGAGCATTACATGGGGCGTTTTTTCCATAACCCGCCTTGCAACGGATATGGGATGTTTTATTCTTTCCAGGAAACAAACACTGCCGGCATTGCCATATTCATCCATAATAGATGCATCCAGGGTTACGTGGCCATCACGATCGGGATAGGCATTTAATCCCACACAGCAGTTATGCAATTCTGCTTCTGTAACCATTACGCCTGCTTCAACGGCATCCAGTGCACGACCATTCTTTTTCAATATTTCCCAGGCTGCTTTATTGGCACTTATACCTGCATCCCAGGTGGATATTACCAATGGTTTTTTAGCATTTACATTTTTTACAAAAGCCATGCGGCTATTGGCGGCAAGCAGTTTTGGCGCTACTGAAACGCTCAGGCCTAAAGCGCCCATTTGCAGCAGGCGTCTTCTTTTTAACATGATGTAGTTTTGCGTGAAAGATACAAAGCCATTATGTCTTAAAATAAATTCAAGCATGGAAATTGACGTAAAACAGGCTGATAAAAAATAATGCATATTTTGAGTTTACGCATTATTCGTTAACATTCTAAGTAAACTAAAATATAGTTATGCGTGTAATTATTATTGGCAGCGGATTCGCAGGTTTAAAACTTGCCCGCAGCCTTGTAAATAAAAAAGATATAGAGGTATTAATTATCGACAGGAATAATTATCACCAGTTTCAACCGCTTTTTTACCAGGTAGCCACCGCCGGGCTTGATGCCAGCAACATATCCTTTCCATTGCGCAAAATTTTCCAGAAAGCCAGGAATGTGCATTTTCGTTTAACCTCATTGCTTGAAATAAAACAGGCAGAAAATAAAATAGTAACGGATATAGGCGAGTTTGAATATGATGTGCTGGTACTGGCCACCGGCGCTACCACCAATTTCTTTGGTAATGAAAAGCTGGAGAAAAATGCGCTGCCCATGAAGTCCACCCTGGAAGCGCTGCAATTACGCAATCATGTAATTAAAAACTTTGAAGATGCTTTGCTCGTAACGGATAAGCAGGAACGGGCGCAATACATGACATTTGTAATAGTTGGTGGCGGGCCCACAGGCGTTGAACTTAGTGGCGCCATTGCAGAAATGCGCAAGTATATTTTACCGAAAGATTATCCTGAACTCGATTTTTCGGAGATGAAAATTATACTGGTTGAAGGCAGCCCCAAAACACTGGCGGTAATGAGCGAACAAAGCAGCAAACAAAGCCAGAAATATTTAACAGCGCTGGGCGTAACCGTAAAAACCAATACGGTTGTAAAAGATTATAATGGCACTACGGCCGTTTTATCAAACGGTGAAACTATAAAGACCAAAACCTTATTATGGGCCGCCGGTGTAAAAGGCAATGTGCCCGCCGGTATTGACGCCTCGCTTATTGTAAAAGGCAATCGCATAAAAGTTGACCGCCATAATAAAGTTGATGACACAGAAAATATTTATGCCATTGGCGATATAGCTTATATGGAAACGCCTAAATATCCGCACGGGCATCCGCAATTAGCCAACGTGGCCATAAACCAGGGAAAGAACCTGGCCGGCAATTTAATACACCAGGTTAATGGCAATAAGCATTTGCAACAGGAATTTGAATACCACGATAAAGGCACAATGGCTACTGTGGGCAGAAACCTTGCTGTAGTCGACATTCCCAAACCTAAATTACATTTTGGCGGATGGATTGCCTGGCTTATATGGATGAGCCTTCACCTGATGCTGATATTAGGCGTGAAGAATAAGATGCAGATATTTATAAACTGGTTGTATAAATATTTTACATACGATCAGAATTTAAGGTTGCTGATACGTACAACGCTCAGGGAAGAAGACAGGATGAATAGCCCGAGATTACCGGAAGATTTGGCGGAAAAAGGAAGAGAATTACTCAAAAAAGGGGTGAATTAATTCAAAAAAGGGGTAGTTTATTGAGAAAAGGGGGAAATTATTCCGGGAAAAGGAGGAATTCATTGAGAAAAAGAGGGAATTATTACGGAAAAAAGGGGAGTTTATTGAGTTTTAGGGGAGATTTTAAAGGCAAAGAGGAAAATGAACCCGCAGAAATTTAAACAGGCGGCCTGCACGCCATCAGTTGTTTTATTTTAAAACCTCATAAAGAAATTTACCTATGCCATATTTTAAAAGCAAAACGGGCCATGAAGAACTTCAGCTATTTTATGAAGATCTTGGAACCGGTGACACCATTGTATTTGTTGGCGGCTGGCCGTTAACGCATCAAATGTGGGAGTACCAGCTAACGCCTTTGCGTGAGCTCGGTTTCCGATGCATTGCTTATGACAGGCGGGGATTTGGCAAGTCAGACCAGTCGCTCAATCATTATGATTATGATACGCTGGCAGAAGATCTTAAAAACCTGCTGGATACTCTTGATGTGAATAATATAACACTCGTTGGCTTTTCAATGGGCGGTGGCGAAGTGGTGCGCTATTGCACCAAATACAACGCTGCCAGGGTAAACCGCATAATTTTAATCAGTTCCATTGTGCCTTATATGCTGCAAACAGATGATAACCCGGATGGAACACCGCTGGAAGTATTTGAGGAATTTGATGAGAAGATAAGAAAAGACCGGCCGGGTTTTCTCGCCGGGTTTGCCAAACAATTTTATGGAGTTGGTTTTTTAAGCCATCCGGTAAGTGCTGGCATCCTGGAATGGACAAATTCGCTTGCCTTTACCGCTTCTCAAAAAGCCATGCTCAGTTGCGCCGGATCTTTCTCCCAAACTGATTTCAGAAGTGAGTTGCCGGCTATTAATGTGCCCACACTGATTATTCATGGCGATGCCGATAAAACAGTACCGATAAAAGCATCTGGCGACATGGCGGCCAAACTAATTAAGAACTCGTTGTATAAGGTTTATCCCAATGCGCCGCATGGCTTATTCTTTACCCATAAAAATTTGCTGAATAAAGACATAGTATCTTTTATAGCCTCCGGCATAATTGATATAAATGATATTCTGGAAGAAGGGTATGATATATTGCCCGGCAATGAACCATTGATCATCCGCGATGGGGAACAGGAATGATATAAGTAAATAGTGAGTGGGCAATTTTGAGTAAGTGGGTGCTTATAATGATGGTTATAGGCAGAGGTTACAATCGGTCTGACGCTTTGAAGCGTCTGACCGCGTGCATCAATCAATACTTATCATTGCCTTTATCACTTTATGCTCCGGGTTTAACCAATATCTAAATGCTTCACTGTTTACGGCATCAAAATTTATGCGGTGGGTGATATAAGTTTTTGGGTTGATCAATTTTGTTCTTAGTGCACTAATTACATTTTCAAAATCCGTTCTTAAGGCATTGCGGCTGCTCATTAAACTGCTTTCGCGTTTATGAAATTCAGGATGATTGAAATGAAAATCTTCTTTCTGCAATCCCACTAAAATATACCTGCCGCCATGTGCCAAATAATTGATGCCGTTATTGATGGCTTTTAAATTGCCGGTGGCATCAAATACAACAGTGGCCATATCGTTATTGGTAATTTGCCGCAGGCTTGCCACCGCATCTTCTTTCAAAGGATTAATGGTATATTTTACATGAAGATAATCCCTGCAGAACTGCAGCCTGTCATCATTCATATCCATGGCAATAACTTCAGCACCAGCAATACGTGCAAATTCTATAATGCCCATGCCAATCGGCCCGGTGCCAACAACCAATACAAATTCGCCCGGTTCAATAGCAGCGCGGTTTACGGCATGGGCGCCTATGGACAAAGGTTCAATCAAAGCCAGTTCATCAAAACCTAGCCCTCCGCTTTTTACCAGCTTATCCTGCGGCACGAGAATGTATTCGCGCATGCCGCCATCAATGTGCACGCCAAATACATGAATGTTTACACAGCAGTTAGGTTTATTTCGCCTGCAGGCAATGCAATGTCCGCAATTAAAATAAGGAATAATGGTAACGGCTTCACCCTTTGCAAAACCGGAAGCGGGATCCACTTCTTCCACAACCGCCGATAACTCGTGGCCTAAAATGCGCGGGTATTTAAAATAAGGCTGTGTGCCTTCAAATGCATGCAGATCGGTGCCGCAAATACCAATACGTTTTACTTTTAATAAAGCATAACCGGGTTGTAAGGCAGTTATAGTTTCATCTGAAAATTTTATCAAACCCGGTTCAACACAAAGAAGAGATTTCACGAAATTTTTTTAGAGTTTTAAAATACCATTACAATAATCCAGGCATTCCTGCACCATATTTTTACTGCCTGTTATAAACGGCGTTCTTTCATGCAGTTTTGTTGGCTGAATATCTAATATGCGCATACTGCCGTTGCTTGATTTTCCACCTGCCACATCCATAATAAATGCGCAGGGATTGCATTCATACATCAGCCTTAACTTACCCGCAGGTTTTTGTTGGGTGCCGGGATAAATAAAAATGCCGCCTTTGATTAAAGTGCGGTGCACATCAGCCACCATGCTGCCGATATAACGGTTTGTATAAGGCCCGCCGTTTGTTTCGTTTTTATGCTGGCAATTGGTAATATATTCCTGCATGCCCCTGCTAAGTAAAAAGAAGTTAGCGTGGTTTACAGAATAAATTTTTCCATCTTCCGGAACCTTTATATCAGGATGGCTTAAGCAAAACTCGCCGATGGAAGGATCGAGCGTAAAACCATTTACGCCCCTGCGCGTAGCATATACCAAAATAGTGGATGAACCATAAATAATATAACCGGCTGCAACCTGCCTTAAACCGGCCTGCAGAAAATCGTTGATATTGCATGGTGTGCCCAATTCAGTTACGCGGCGATAAACACCGAATATGGTGCCGATAGAAGTATTGGTATCAATATTGGCGCTGCCATCCAGCGGATCGAACATTACCACGTATTTGCTATCGTTGCTTATTTCATCATTAAACACAACGATATCATCCATTTCTTCACTGGCAATGCCGGCGCAGCTAATACCGTGTTTTAAAACACCAATGAGTTGAGTATTGGAAAAAATGTCGAGCTTCTTTACTTCTTCGCCCTGCACATTTACAGAGCCTGCATCACCCAAAATATCTACAAGGCCGGCTTTATTAACTTCCACATTAATGCGTTTGGCGGCGAGGCCAATATCTCTTAATAAGGCGCTGAGCTCGCCCGTGGCGTTAGGTATGCTCCTGTATTGCTTAATGGTAAACTCATCCAGCGTGGCATATTGCCGATTTATATTCATGAACACGAATGTATAAACACTAACGATTGTTCATGAGATTTTTTGCAACAATTTTGGCTTGGCCGGGAATTAAACCTGGTTATGTTTTAACAGCTATAACAATATAGTTATACCAACAGCAGCATTTCTTTAGCGTATATAAACAGAATTGTTATAATAATTACAAGATTTATTTCGTTACTTGAAAACCAAATTATTCTTTCATCAAAAGCGGCTTAATCTTATAAATTTGCCGGTATTGTAAAAGCGTTTTGCACTATGGCAGTTAAAAGCAAATCTTTAAGGCGCAGCAAGCCTAATTATATTTACAGCATTGTTGGCGTTGCATTAGTTCTGTTGATCCTTGGTATAATGGGCTGGATGTTTTTAAACCTTGCCCAGGCAGGCAATGCATTTAAAGAAGACATTCGCATAAGCGCCTATCTGCGCACCATGAACAAAGACAGCATTACGCAGATACAGCAATATATTTCCGGCCAGCCTTACGCTAAAAACGTTGAATATGTAAATAAAGAGAAAGCGAAAGAAATATGGAATAAAGACAATAATGAAGACTGGAATAAAATTCTTGATGTAAACCCTTTGCCTGAAAGTATTGATTTTTATGCAAGGGCCGCTTATGTAAATAAAGACAGTCTTGATAAAATTTCTAACGACATCATGCGCCTGTACAGTAACCAGATCACCGATCTTCAATATCCTTCCGGCCTCGTAAACAACCTGAACGAACGCGCATCAAAACTTGGCGTAATATTCCTGGTAGTAACTATAGTGCTCTGCGTAATAGTAATAATAAGTATTGATACTACTATACGCCTTGCCATGTTCAGTAACCGCTTCTTAATTAAAACCATGCAGATGGTGGGCGCAACCCGGAGCTTTATTGCAAGGCCAATGAATATACGTGCCATTATAAACGGTTTAATCAGCGCCGTTATAGCAATCATTATTTTATTCAGTTTAATGCAATGGGCCGAAAGCCAGTTTCCCCAATTAAAAGCCATTCATAATACCGGCCTGATGATTACTTTATTTGGCGGTTTAATAATAATCGGCATTAGCATTTCACTATTCAGCACACACCGCAGCGTTCTTAAATACCTGCGCATGAAGCTTGATGATTTGTATTAGCGGGAATTAAAATTCAGAGAGAACCATCCACAATTAAACCAGATTATCAGCCACAGATGCACGCATAAACCTGCGTATTTGTAGCCAAACACAAAGCTGTCTTCTTTTTCTTATGCTCAATTCAATTTTGCGGCGGGCAAATATTGTTTAGCGAAAGCTGTAAAGCTTTCAACCTCGCTTTGTATCCATGCTTCATCTTTATGTAAAACAGCAGCCACTCGTTTAGCTACCAAAGGCGCAGCCTGTATGGCTTTGCGGGCATCAAGAAATAATAACCGTGTTCGGCGCGCCAGTATGTCTTCAACGCAAACAGCCATTTCATTTTCAATAAAACCGAGGATATTGTTTAAGGAATAAATGTTTTCAATGCTGTCATCATAATCCGGGTTGGCCGGTGCATTGTCTTCTATCGGCAGGTTATGCGTTATACACGCTCCGCATTTTATTTTGCCAACAAATACTGCATTGTTAACGGCATCTTCAGCCATCTTTCTATAGGTTGTCCATTTGCCGCCGGTTATGGTAATAAGATTTGAATGCGATACGATTATTATATGGTCCCTGCTTAATAAAGATGTATTGGTAACGCCTTTTGTTTTTACGAGCGGGCGCAAACCTGCATACATACTGGTTACGTCATTCAATGTAATATTGGTGCTGAGGTACCGGTTGATATGTTTTAAAATATAATCAATTTCTTCCTGCAATGGCGCCGGGTCGTCGCTGATATTTTTCACTTCGGTGTCCGTGGTGCCCAGTATAACTTTATTATGCCAGGGCACTGCAAACAAAACTCTCCTATCATCTGTTTTGGGTATCATCATAGCATGATTGCCCGGGAAAAATTTTTTATCAATTACCAGGTGAATACCTTGTGATGGTGTTATAATATCTTCTGCATTTTTATTATCCATCTGCAAAATATCATCAGCAAAAACACCGGTAGCATTAATAACCGTTTTGCTTTTTATTTCGAAGGTTTTATTGGTAAGAACGTCCTCCGCTACAACGCCGCAAACCTTTGGCTGTTTGCCGGCAGGCACTTCTGTTTTTAATAACGATATGGCTTCGCAATAATTAATTAAAACAGCGCCATGCTTAACGGCTGTTTTAGCAAGTGAGATAGCAAGCCTTGCATCATCAAACTGCCCATCGTAATAAACAATGCCACCGGATAAATTGTTTTGGTTGATACCGGGTAAAAAATCAATGGTTGTTTTCTTTTTTAAAATTTTCGTTTTGCCCAGGCTTAATTTACCTGCCAGCACATCATAAAATTTCAGGCCGGTTCCAAAATAAATTTTCTGCACCAGTGAAAAAGCCGGAATAACAAATCCAAGTCTTTGTGTAGAATTAGGTGCATTTTTAAGCAGCCATCCCCGCTCCCGCAAAGCTTCGCGCACTAATTTCAGATTGCCCTGTTCCAGGTAGCGTACGCCGCCATGCACCAGTTTAGTAGAGCGGCTTGAAGTGCCTTTGGCAAAATCATCCGCTTCAATAAGCAGTGTTGAAAGCCCGCGGGTTACAGCATCTACTGCAACGCCCAGGCCTGTTGCGCCACCCCCAATAACAACTACATCCCATGTTTTATTTTCATCAAGCTGCGCTAACATGGAAGAACGGCAACCCATCCCAAACCCTTCCCCGGGAGAAGGGCTTTCACCTTCCAAAAAACTTGTATTGCTCATATAGATTTTAACTTACATTTCTTTCTAACGTTAATAGAAATGCATGAAAATTCAGAGACTATTAAGTCCTTTTCCTTTTGGCAAGATTTAGGGATAGGCTTAAGAAAGGCTGTAACTCATATTCCCATCTTTCTCATCTTTCAACTGTATGCCGAGTGTAAGCAGTTCATTGCGTATCCTGTCGCTGGTGGCATAATCTTTTTTGGCCCTTGCATCTTTTCGCATATTGATGAGCACATGAATAAGGCCATCTAACTTATTATTGTCTGAACCAACCTGCACGTTCAGGCCAAGAATATCTTCAATGTATAGTTTCATTTTTTCCTGCAGCAATTGAATGGTGGATGCGTTAATAGCATCCGCAGCAAGGTGTTTATCTTTCAAACCGTTAATAACGGGCACTAATTCAAACATATTTGCCAGCACTTTAGCGGTGCTGAAATCATCATTCATAAAATCATCCATTTCGCCCAGCAGCCGGGTGCAGCGTTCATCAATTTCGCCGTTTATGTTTGCAGTGCCGTTAGCAGATGAAAGTTTTTTAAGGTTATCATACGCTTCCCACAAACGCTTCAATCCTTTTTCCGATGCCTGTAAAGCTTCGTTGCTGAAATCAAGCGTGGAACGGTAGTGCGTTTGCAGAATAAAAAATCGTATAACCATGGGATGATAGGCCTGCTCCAGTACAGGGTTATCGCCGCTGAATAACTGCGTGAGCGTAATAACATTGTTATAGCTCTTGCCCATTTTTTTACCGTTGATGGTAATCATGTTATTATGAATCCAGTAACGGGCAGGAATGTGGCCGTTGCATACATTGCTTTGCGCAATTTCACATTCATGGTGCGGAAACAGCAAATCCATACCACCGCCATGGATGTCAAACTGACCGCCTAAATATTTTGTGCTCATGGCAGAACATTCAATATGCCAGCCGGGAAACCCTTCGCCCCAGGGACTGTGCCAGCGCATGATGTGCTCAGGCGGCGCATTCTTCCATAAGGCAAAATCGTTGGTATTGCGTTTTTCTTCCTGGTTATCTAACTCGCGGGTAGTGGCAATCATATCATCCAGCACACGGCCACTCAATATACCGTAAGGCTCGCCTTTTTTGCTGTAATCTTTATTATACTTTTCTACATCAAAATAAACAGAACCATTTACCACGTAAGCATAGCCATCAGCAATAATTTTCTCAATCATGCCTATTTGTTCAATAATGTGCCCTGTTGCTGTGGGTTCTATACTTGGGTCGAGGTTATTCAGTTGTTTCATACCCCAATGGTACAGGTTGGTATATTTCTGCACCAGTTCCATTGGCTCCAGCTTCTCCAGCACCGCTTTTTTGGAAATCTTATCTTCTGCAGCACGTCCTTCTTCTTCAAAATGGCCGGCATCGGTAATGTTGCGCACATAGCGAACTTTATAACCCAAATGCGTAAGCCACCTGAAAACAATATCAAATGTTACGTATGGCCTTGCATGGCCCAAATGACTTTCACCACTTACCGTTGGCCCGCACACATATAAACCCACATGGCCCTGTGTTATGGGCGTAAAAACTTCTTTTTCTCTTGTAAGTGAATTATAAACTTTTAGTTCGCTCATTTAATAATAATTTTTTGGGTGACGAGCTACCAGTTTTGTGGCATCGTCCCTTGCGTCGCAACACTTCGGCTGTTGAATGGTATGCCGGCTCCGGCCTGCTGATGCATGTGGCTGCAAAAATCAAGGCATTTTTTTAATTCAGCAATATAAATTTAAAGAAACACTTATTGCAAACGTTTATGTCTTTTTGTAACATACTTAAAACATACTGCCGTAGCCGACATAAAAACATAACAAAAAAGGTGCGGCAATAATTGTAAGCCGCACCTTTTATATGCATATCAGTTATTTAATACATCCATCTTACAAATGCTTCCATGGCTGCATATTTTGTAAGGCCTAATTCAGAATACAGGCTGGCCGTATTGGCATTGCGGTCTTCAGCGCGCTGCCAGAATTCACGGGTATCAGTTCCCTGGAAAGGCACTGCATCTTTCTGGCTCTGGTGAATAAAAATACCAAAGCGTTTTTTCACAACCTGGTCGGGGCTCATCGGTATGGCCATTTCAATATCGGCAATATCCCATTCCTGCCATGCGCCTTTATACAGCCAAAGCCAGCAATCGTCTATCCATTCATCGCCTTCGGCTTTAATTCTTCTTAAGCTTTCAAACACTATATCGAGACAAACTTTATGGGTACCATGCGGATCAGCCAAATCGCCGGCGGCATATACCTGGTGCGGCTTTATTTCACGTAATAGCTGCATGGTAAGTTTTACATCTTCTTCGCCCATCGGCTTTTTTTCTATGGTGCCTGTTTCATAAAATGGCAGGTTTTGAAAATGCCAGTGGCCTTCTGTTAAACCCACATATTTACAGGTGGCTTTTGCTTCACAACGCCTTATCAATCCTTTAATAGCGCGTATTTCAGGTGTATCAATACCGCCGGTTTTTTTAGAAGCAAGATAATTTTGAGCATCTTCCAGTATTTTCATGCTCTTCTTATTATCCATATCAAAAAGGTCCTGGAAGCCAACGGCGAAATCTAAAAAGCGGGTTACAAATTCATCCGTTACTGCAATGTTGCCACTGGTTTGGTAGGCTACATGCACATCATGGCCCTGGTCGTGCAGGCGCATGAACGTACCGCCCATGCTTATAATATCATCATCGGGGTGCGGCGAAAATATAATTACGCGTTTTGGATAAGGCTCGCTGCGCTCAGGATGCGTGGGCAAATCCACATTCGGTTTTCCGCCGGGCCAGCCGGTAATACTATCGCGCAGCAAATAATAAACCTGCAGGTTTATTTCGTAAGCATCACCTTTTTCTACCAATAAATCGCCCAAACCATTTTCATTATAATCGAGCGTGGTTAAACTTAAAACCGGTTTATTCAGTTTTAAGGCAAGGTTTACCACCGCCCGTTTTATTATTTTCGGCGTCCACTCAATTTCGCCCGTAAGCCACGGTGATTTAAAACGTGCAAGTTCTGATGCAGCCTGTTCATCCAAAATAAAAGTACAGTTATTATGCTGCTGCAAAATGCTGGCGGGCACCTGCTCGGTTACGTTTCCTTCAACGGCTTTTGCAATAATGGGCGCTTTAAAACCCCATGCCATCAGCAAAACCCTTTTGGCTTTCATTATGGTGCTTATACCCATTGTAAGTGCCAGGCGCGGAACCTTGGATATATTCTGAAATTCCCTTGCATTGGCTACACGTGTGCTATTGTCAAGGTTGGTGATATGTGTTTTTGAAAAGATGCTTGAACCGGGTTCATTGAAACCGATGTGGCCATTATTACCTATGCCTAAAACCTGGAGGTCAATACCACCGGCCTCATCAATCATTTGCTCATATTCTATGCAATGCTTTTTGGCTTCTTCTTTTGATAATTCTCCATTAGGTATATGAATGTTCTCCGGCTTAATATCAATGTGGTCGAACAAATGCCTGTGCATAAAGCTCCAATAGCTTTGAAAAGCCGTTTTGGAAATGGGAAAATATTCATCAAGGTTAAAGGTGATAACATTCTTAAAACTCAGGCCTTCTTCTTTATGCATGCGCACAAGCTCTTTATACATGCTGATAGGTGTGGAACCGGTAGCGAGCCCTAAAACACAAGGTTTGTTCGTTTCTTGTTTTTGCCTGATAAGCTTTGCAATTTCACCGGCTGCATAGTGAGAGCCTTCGCTGGATGTTGGAAAAATTTCAACCGGAATTTTTTCAAAAGAATCTACCATGATTTTATAATTATAGTTTATGTTTTATTAAGTGTTTTAAACAAGGCCTGATTATTCCTTATTTATGCCCTTTGTATTGTAGCTAACATTCCAAAAGTCGTATCGCTTATACTGGCTTTGAAGACGCTGCTGAAAATCCTGCCAGTTCTTTTTGTCTTTACTGCTCCAGGCAATTTCACTTAAAGCTTCCATGCGTGGAAAAACCATGTATTCAACCTTTTTCCCATTGTCCATATATTCCGTCCAAACATTTGCCTGAACACCCTTTATATACAACTGTTCTTCCGGCGTAAGCTTTGGTGTGAAAGGCTCATAATTATATACTGATTCAAGCGGAAGGTAGCCGCCGATAACAAGGCTGTCTTCATGCTTTGACTGCGCATAGTCAAAATAAAAATAAGTGGTTGGCGTCATAATAACACTATGATGCTGTTTGGCCGCTTCAATACCGCCGGCTTCCCCGCGCCAGCTCATTACGGTAGCATTAGGTGCAAGACCGCCTTCAAGAATTTCATCCCAGCCAATAATCTGGCGGCCTTTGCTGTTTAAATATTTTTCAATTGTGCTGATGAAATAGCTCTGCAAACCATGTTCATCTTTTAACCCTTTTTCTTTAATAAGATTTTGGCAGAACGCAGAACGCTTCCAATAAATTTTAGGACATTCATCGCCGCCAATATGAATATATTTTGAAGGAAATAAAGCTATTACTTCATCCAGTACATCTTCCAGAAATTTAAATGTGTAATCTGTTGGCGCAAATACATCAGGATAAACACCCCAGCTTTGCTGAACATATTTTCCGGTTGAATCGCCGCTCCATTTCACACCTTTTGCTATGGGCGTGTTTTCGTTAGGAAAACAGCTTAACTGCGGATAGGCAGCAATGGCTGCAGAGGCGTGGCCCGGCATTTCAATTTCGGGAATAACGGTGATGTACCTGTCTGCCGCATATTTTACAATATCTTTTACCTGCTCCTGTGTATAATAACCGCCATACCTTGTATTATCATTACCGGTGCCGGGATGGTGGCCAATGATGGTACCGTTTCTGTATGCGCCTACTTCAGTAAGCTTTGGGTATTTTTTTATTTCAATGCGCCAGCCCTGGTCTTCCGTTAAATGCCAGTGAAATGTATTAAGCTTATGCAAGGCAAGAAAATCTATAAATTGCTTTACAAAATCTACAGGGAAAAAATGGCGGCCGCAATCCAGCATCATACCACGGTAAGCAAATCGTGGCGCATCTTCAATACTGCATTGCTGAACAGCAAGGTTATTTGATTTTTCAGGCGGTAATAATTGTATTAATGTTTGAATGCCGTAAAAAATACCCTCTTCATTATTACTGTTAATGGCAATATTATTTGCGTTTACATTTATGCTATACCCGCCCGGGGTAGCATTTTGTTTGCCAGGAGCAAGCACAAGTTCAATTGCACCTGTTGTTTTCTTTTTTGAAACATTTAATTTAAATCCGTAAAACTTTTCCAGGTAATCATTAAAAAAAGCAGCGCTTTTATCAGCGGCTGCAGATGTTACCACAATGCTTGTTTTAGGTGTAATTGAAAATGTACCCTGCTTTGCTTCAGCCTTTACGGGCGCCGGAATAATATTTAATGTTTGTGATTGGGCAAGTGAGGCAATCATTAAAAAAGAGAAAACTAAACTCAGGAATTTACTCATTATATTAGTCAATTTAATAGTAATAAAAAGCTGGTAACTAAAGCAACGTAAAGAAAAGAAATGTTTGCAAATGATGCGTAAAGCAATCGTATGCATAATATTAAAATAAAAATCCCCCGCTGGTT
Organism: Parafilimonas sp.; assembly: GCF_051953455.1. NCBI lineage: Bacteria > Pseudomonadati > Bacteroidota > Chitinophagia > Chitinophagales > Chitinophagaceae > Parafilimonas > Parafilimonas sp. Next base: position 38,577 of record NZ_JBQCIT010000057.1, read on the forward strand.
GGGGGGATGATTTTATTCGATTTTTGTAATTTTTAAGACGTTTGTCGGCAGATGCAGGTTAATCGGCGTGCTGCCTGTATTAATGACCACATCGTCTGTTTTTATAAAGCCCCGTTCTTTTAAAATATTTATCTGGTCAAAAATAATATCGTCAAGACTTATTTCTTCATCATAATAAAAAGCGCGTACGCCCCAACTTAAGCTTAACTGGTTAACCAGGCTTTTTACTTTGGTAAAAATGTATAAAGGGCTTTTGGGCCGGTAACTGCTTAATGTAAATGCCGTGTAGCCGCTTTGTGTCATACCAATCAAGGCATCGGCATTAGCATCTTTCGCTATTTTACAGGCATTGTAGCAAATAGCATCGCTTAAAAAAGTAGGTGAATGCGACAAGGGTTTTAAATCTTCTTCCCTGTTATAACGGTATTCTGTTTTTTCAACTTCAAGAATAATGCGGCGCATGGTTTCAACCACCAATGCAGGGTGTTTGCCGGTTGCAGTTTCAGCGCTAAGCATTACGGCATCGGCACCTTCAAGTACTGCATTGGCCACATCGGTAATCTCGCTCCTGTTGGGTTTAATGCGATCGATCATGCTTTCCATCATCTGCGTGGCTACAATTACAGGCTTACCACGATGAATACATTTGCGAATAATATCCCGCTGGGCCATCGGCACTTTTTCAACCGGTAATTCCACGCCAAGATCACCACGTGCCACCATTACAGCATCCGATTCAAGAATAATATTACGCAGGTCTTTTAAAGCCGAAGGCATTTCGATTTTTGCAATCACCTTACTGCTTGAGTTTTTCTCTGCAATCCTTTTTTTCAGGTCAATAATATCCTCTGCCTTGCGCACAAAAGACAGTGCAATCCAGTCAACATTATGTTGCAAAATAAATTCAAGGTCAGAAATATCTTTTTCCGTTAAAGCCGGCAATGAAATATCTGTATCGGGAAGGTTTACACCTTTCTTCGGCATTAAAATACCGCCATAACTAACGGCAACTTTTACATCATCTTCAGGCGTAATTTCAATTACAACCACTTCCAGTTTACCGTCATCAATTAAAATTTTGTCGCCCACCTTTACATCTTCATGAAGATTGGGATAGGATACATAAATCTTTTCTTTAGTACCAATTACTTTCTCTTTGGAAGTAAAGGTTAAAATATCACCGTTATTAATTTCAAGTAAACCATTTTGAATTTCACCCACTCTTAATTTAGGTCCCTGTAAATCGGCGAGGGAAGATATATTAAAAGGCTCTTCTTCATTCATTCTTTCAATAAGGCCGAGTATTCTTGCCTTATCTTCCTGTGTGCCATGCGAAAAATTTAAACGGAAAACGTTAACACCGGCTTTTGCAAGCTCAAGCATTTTCTCGTATGTATCGCAGGCAGGGCCTATGGTTGCCACTATTTTAGTACGGTGAAACGTATGTTCTATACCTGCCTGGCGATCCATTTCTTTATGCAGGTATTTTGTTATGTTATCTGACATATAAATTTCGGTAGTTTATGTTCATATAGCAAAAATCAGCTTGCCAGTATCTTTACAATATCAAGCCAGTCCTCGCCCATTTTCTGTTTTTCACGAATAGCAATCTCGAGTGGAGTATAGTGCATATTATTATTCAGGATACCAACCATAACATTGTACCTCCCTTCCAGCAGGCTTTCTACAGCATGATAACCCATACGGCTTGCAATCAGCCTGTCAATGCAGGATGGAGGGCCGCCTCTTTGAATATGACCTAATATTGTTACCCTTATTTCAAGGCCCTTTAATCTTTCTTCCAAAAGACGCGCTACTTCGTTTGCGCCTTTTATTTTAGGATTGGAAGGATCGGGCATATAACCTTCAGCAACGATAACAAGATTAACAAGCTTTTTTCTTTTTTCCTGTTCAGACAGGGACGAAATTATTTCTTCAATTGTGGTATTTACTTCCGGCATTAATATGTGTTCAGCGCCGGTAGCAATACCGCTATGCAACGCAATATAACCTGCATGCCTTCCCATTACTTCCACAATAAAAAGCCGGTCGTGGGAGTCTGCCGTATCACGGATTTTATCAATAGACTGAACCGCAGTATTGGCTGCCGTATCAAAACCTAATGTAAAGTCAGTGCCATATAGATCTTTATCAATGGTGCCGGGAATGCCAATACAGGGAATACCAAATTCTTTGCTTAGTTTATAAGCGCCTGTAAAGCTGCCATCACCGCCTATTACCACTAAACCATTGATACCTCTTTTTTGTAAATTAGCAAAGGCCTTTTTACGGCCTTCTTCATTATAAAACTCTTTGCAGCGGGCTGTTTTCAAAATTGTACCGCCACGTTGTATGATATTGGCGACCGAGCGGGAAGACATCTGAAACATATCATCTTCTATTATGCCGCTATACCCGCGCATGATGCCAAAAACTTCAAGACCATAATAAATTCCTGTTCGTACTACAGCCCTGATGGCTGCATTCATTCCCGGAGAATCCCCACCTGATGTTAAAACGCCTATTTTGTTAACTTTCGTTGACATTAATGCAATCAGTTTGTTCTAATTAATAATTTTCGTAGTCTAATTCTCTTGCTCAAAGCGCCAAAAGTAAGCGTTTTTTACAGATGTTTATTTCCGCTTCACTTAAATTATTATTCGCATATATTGATTACAGTTTACCGTATAATGTTTTAGCAATAATTTATAAATCTATAGTTATTCAACGTTTATATGCAGCATCAAATATGCTTTAAATAAAATGTATTGCTATTATCTTCGCTGATGATGATAGATTTAAGAAGCGATACCGTAACCAAACCAACACCTGCAATGCTCGATGCTATGATGCATGCAAAAGTTGGCGACGATGTTTTTGGCGAAGACCCAACCGTTAATGAACTTGAAATAAAAACAGCCGCTTTGTTTGATATGGAAGCTGCGGTTTTTTGTCCAAGCGGCACCATGACCAATCAAATCGCCATTAAATGCCACACGCAGCCCGGTGATGAAATTATTTGCGATAAACTTTCACACATTTATCAATACGAAGGTGGTGGCATTGCATTTAATTCAGGCTGTTCCGTTAATTTAATTAACGGCAACTATGGCAGGATAACAGCAGCACAAGTGGAAGGCTGCATTAACAACAGGAACGATTTGCATAAGGCTTATACAAAACTTGTTTCACTTGAAAATACAGCTAACCGCGGCGGAGGAAGCTGCTACAACTTTGAAGATATTGAAGCCATAAGAAAAATATGTGATGCCAATAATTTAATGTTACACTTAGATGGTGCCCGTTTGTTTAATGCAATTGTTGCCAAAGAAAATTCGCCAAAAGAATATGGAGAAATTTTTGACAGTATTTCCATTTGTATAAGTAAAGGGTTAGGCGCTCCTGTTGGCAGCCTGCTCATTGGCACAAAAAATTTTATTGCAAAAGCAAGAAGAGTAAGAAAAGTATTTGGTGGCGGCATGCGCCAGGCAGGCTATCTTGCCGCAGCATGTATTTATGCATTGGAAAATAATATTGAAAGATTAAAGGATGATCATACGCATGCACAAAAAATAGCGGAAGCTTTGCGGCAAAAAGATTTTGTTAGTGAAATATTTCCCGTAGAAACCAACATCGTAATTTTTGAAGTGAAAGGCAGGTATACCGCAGAAACATTATCGGCGCATTTTAAAAAAAATAATATACTTGCTATTGCAATTTCAAAAACGCAGGTAAGGATGGTTACCCACCTGGATATAAATCGAACAATGATAGATGAAGTGGTTGAAATAATCAACCATTTATAATTAAATGATAAATTAAATTAACACGAAATGTTACCGAAAATAAATCCGGCCAATACGCAGGCCTGGCTGTTACTTACCAAGCACCAGAGTGAAGAAATGCGTAATATGACTATGAAGCGTCTTTTTGCTGAGGATGAAGACCGCTTTAATAAATTCTCAATAAAATTTGGAGATATTTTATTCGACTATTCTAAAAATATAATCGTACAGAAAACTTTACAATTATTGCTGCAGCTTGCAGACGATTGTAAAGTAACAGAAGCCATTACCGAAATGTTTAATGGCGACAAGATAAACGAAACAGAGAACCGCTCGGTGCTGCATACAGCATTAAGAAATTTTAGCGGTGAACCTGTTTTAAGCGATGGCAAAGACGTGATGCCTGATGTGCTGCGTGTACAGCAACAGATGAAAGCATTTTGTGAAAAGATACACAGTGGCGAATGGAAAGGCTATTCAGGCAAGAAAATAAAATACATTGTAAACATTGGGATTGGCGGCAGCGACCTTGGGCCTGTAATGGTTACCGAAGCATTAAAACCTTATTGGATTGAAGGCATCCAACCCTATTTTGTAAGCAATATTGATGGCACACATATAGTTGAAACACTTAAAAAAATTACGCCGGAAGAAACGCTGTTTTTAATTGCTTCCAAAACATTCACCACGCAGGAAACCATGACGAATGCACATACAGCGCGTGAATGGTTTTTACAATCTGCAAAAGATGAGCAGCATGTTGCAAAACATTTTGCAGCCTTAAGCACCAACGAAAAGGAGGTAAAAAAATTTGGTATTGATACTGCCAATATGTTCGAGTTCTGGGATTGGGTAGGCGGCAGGTATTCCTTATGGAGCGCTATCGGTTTATCCATTGCCCTAACTATCGGCTACAATAATTTTGAAGAACTTTTAAAAGGCGGCTATGAAACCGATGTGCATTTTAAAACAACTGCCTTTGATAAAAATATACCTGTATTGATGGCATTGATTGGTATATGGTACACCAATTTTTTCAAAGCCCAAACGGAAGCCATTCTGCCTTACGATCAATATATGCACCGGTTTGCCGCTTATTTTCAGCAAGGCAATATGGAAAGTAACGGCAAGTATGTAAACCGCAATGGCAGCGAAACCAATTACGCCACAGGCCCTGTAATTTGGGGAGAACCCGGCACCAACGGGCAGCATGCCTTTTACCAGCTTATACACCAGGGAACATTGTTAATACCCTGCGATTTTATTGCACCTGCTATTTCGCACAATCCCGTTGGCGATCACCATGTGAAATTGTTAAGTAACTTTTTTGCGCAAACAGAAGCCTTGATGAAAGGAAAAGATGAAGCAGAAGTACGGGAAGAATTAACGAAAGAAGGCAAATCGCCTGAAGAGATAAAAAGGCTTCTTCCCTTTAAAGTGTTTAAAGGCAATAAACCCACCAATTCATTTTTAATAAAAGAGATAACGCCTAAAACCCTGGGCAATCTTATTGCTTTATATGAGCATAAGATTTTTGTTCAGGGTATTATCTGGAATATTTTCAGTTTTGATCAGTGGGGTGTTGAATTAGGCAAACAGCTTGCTTCAAAAGTGTTACCAGAACTGGAAAATAATAATAAGATCACTTCACATGATTCTTCTACCAATGGCTTGATCAATGCCTGGAAGGCGATGAAATAATTAAGTCAAAAGCATATAATTTATCCCCGCCTGGCTCAATTAATATATAAAATTGAACCAGGCGAGGATTTCTTTGCCCGTGCTGGTTTTCGTTAAAACAAAAAAGCCTCACATTGCTGTAAGGCTTCAAAAGTTGCGAGGGGAAGGATCGAACTTCCGTCCGCCACGGCGGATATGAGCCCTATCTCAATTATTATAATTGCAGATTGGCAATAAATTCATCCCAAATCCATTCTCTGTCTCTGCCTGTCTTTAACGCTTTTTCCCTTAAAAGTGCTTGCTGTTTTGTGTTGAAAACTTCTGTGTGGATTATCTGCCAGGGCCGGTATTTTATTGTCCAGCCCTTTTTACCAAGTTGATTATGTGATAAAAACCTTGCAGCAATATCTGTTGTAAAACCTATATATATTTTTCTGTGCTGCAAAGAATATAAAATATATACAGTATACATGTTTGGGTTTATCTAAAACAAAAAAGCCTCACATTGCTGTAAGGCTTCAAAAGTTGCGAGGGGAAGGATCGAACTTCCGACCTTCGGGTTATGAGCCCGACGAGCTACCGCTGCTCTACCTCGCGATATATAAGTTTAATTAAATCTAAGAACTTGTAAATCGGGGTGCAAATATAAGACGGTATTATTATCGGGCAAAACTTTATTTAAGATATTAGCTTTTCTTTTTTACAGTTGATCCGCCGCTTACATCAAGATTAGTAATATTAGCCGCCCCGGAATAACGAATGCTGCTGCCGCCGCTTGCCGTGGCCTGTATGGCTTTGTTTACATTAATGCTGGCAGATGATGCGCCTGTTGCTTCAATCCGGCAGTTTTCAGCCGTTAAATCACCGCCTTTGAAATTACTGGCGCCGCTTGCATCCACTATAAGATCAGTGGCAGTACCATTAACATCTGTAACAGATGCGCCGCTCATATCCAAACTTGTTTTGCCGCTGTTTATTGTGCCTTTAAAATTACTGGCGCCGGTTTGAGAAAGATCAAATGAAGCTGCCGTAAAATTCGCTTTTGCATTAGAAGCACCGCTTAACTCAAATTTTATATTGTTGCCTTTTATGCTCCCATATAAATTACTGGCACCGGAAAGCTCCAGCTTTAAATCACCCACTTTAACAGGATCGGTTATTTCCACGTTACAGGCACCGCTCACATTCAGCGATTCGAGCGTGGTAAAAGTTATATAGGCTTTTAAATGTTTATTACTCCAGTTCCAGCCGTTCCAGGCGCCGTTCTGCACAAAAATTTTAAGCACGCCATTCCTTACTTCTGTTTTTATTTTACCTATTGCATCCGGGTCGGTTGAGCTTACAGCAACACCCTGCGTGCTACCCTGGGAGAGATATAAATTGATAGCGCTTGAAATATCAATCTTTGTAAAAGTACCTACATTCCTGACCTGCGCATTTGCATCGCGCACTACATTCTGCGCATTTAAAGTAAAGCCTGTTGCCACAAGGAGCAGGCAAAGAATTATCTTTTGCATGATTTGGTTTTTGAATGAAACGAAGATCCCGCAAAAAGGTTACACACTAATTTAAAATTTCTCTATAATTTCGCGGCTCAATACCTTACGGTTTAAAACCGTAAGGCTTTATAAAATCCCGGGGTGCTTTCCAAAACAGGAAGGCTGAGATTACACCCGTTGAACCTGAACAGGGTAATACCTGCGAAGGGAAGGTGAGCTTCACTTACAGCTGCACATCCTATAGCATTATTCCTTGTTCCCATCTGTGAAATTAAATTTTGAAGAAAATGAAAAAATTTTTGGGAACAGTTGCATTCTTAAACATCCTTTTTGCAACATCGGCGCAGAACATCAGCGGCACAGTGACCGATAAAAACAACAGCCCGCTGAATGGCTCTACAGTTATTATCAGTACAAAAAATTCCAGGCTATCAGCGCTTACAAATGAAAGCGGATCATTCAATTTTTCAAACCTGAACCCTTCTTTGAATTATAAGCTGGTTATTGAATATGTGGGCAAACAAACGTTTGATACAATTATTACGGCACCGCAAAATACAAGGCTGCATATTATGCTTGCCGAAGCTTCCGCCTATCTTGAACCGCTTGAAGTACGCGCTGTGCGAGCATCAGACAAAGCGCCCTTCACCAAAACCAATATTACGAAAGATGAGATAGCCAAAATTAATCTCGGGCAGGATTTACCTTTTATACTCAACCAAACGCCATCAGTAACCACCACAACTGATGCGGGTAATGGCGTTGGTTATACAGGCATCCGCATACGCGGAACGGATGCAACAAGAATAAATGTAACACTGAATGGCATTCCTTTTAATGATGCGGAAAGCCTGGGCTCCTTCTTCGTTGACCTGCCTGATTTTGTTTCCTCGGCCAATTCAATACAAATACAACGCGGCGTGGGCACTTCCACCAATGGCTCCGGTGCTTTTGGTGGAACGATCAATATAAGCACCAATGAAGTAAACAGGAAAGCTTATGCTGAATCAGATAACGGCTTTGGCTCATTTAACACATGGAAAAATACAATACGTTTAGGAAGCGGTTTGCTTGGCAATCATTTTACGCTTGATGCAAGATTGAGCCGCATTGCAAGCGATGGCTATATTGACAGGGCAGCAAGCAAGCTTACTTCCTTTTATACATCGGCGGCCTATGTCGGCAATAAAAACAGTTTGCGCTTAAATATTTTTTCAGGCAAAGAAAAAACATACCAGGCATGGTATGGTGTGCCGCAGGATAGCTTAAAAACCAACAGGCGGTATAATCCCGCAGGCATGGAAAAACCGGGAACGCCTTACAGCGACCAAACAGATAATTATACGCAAACACATTACCAGTTATTTTATGATCATTCATTCAGCAGCAAATTAAAATTCAATACTGCATTCTTTTTAGTTCGTGGCAAAGGTTATTATGAAGAATATAAAGCGGGTGAAAACCTCGGCGATTATGGATTGAGTGATACAGTTGTTACCGATCTTGTAAGGCAGCGCTGGCTCGATAATTATTTTTACGGACAGATACTTTCACTTCAATATAAAACGCAAAAAGATGAATTAACCATTGGCGGAAGCTGGAATATATATGATGGCAAACATTATGGCAAAATAACCTGGAGTGAAGCAAAAGTTCCAAACGATTATAAATATTATAATTTACCTGCAAGGAAAACAGATGCCAATATCTATGCGAAATGGATGCATAGCCTTGATACAAAATGGAACACGTTTGCCGATGTTCAATATCGCCATGTAATGCATAACATGGAAGGTTTTGAAGACAATCATGATCTATTTATAAAAAGAAAATTCAACTTTATTAATCCCAAGGCCGGCATTAATTATAATTATAACGGCTGGAATGCTTACCTGAGTTATGCCCTGGCACATAAAGAACCTAACCGCGATGATTTTGAAGCAAGCCTGCAGCAACAGCCAACCGCAGAAACATTGCATGATTTTGAAGCTGCTATAGAACGAAAAAAGAATAAATATAATTTGTCTGCGACTTTCTATTACATGTTATATAAAAACCAGCTTGTTCAAACGGGGCAGATAAATGATGTAGGCAGTTATACAAGAATAAATGTACCCAATAGTTACCGCGCCGGCATTGAATTGCAGGGTGGCATTGCCATTAACAACTGGTTAAATGCAAGCGGTAATATTACCTTCAGCAGCAATAAAATAAAACACTTTACAGAATATATTGATGATTGGGATAACGGCGGGCAAATAACAGTTAAACATTCCAATACCAATATATCCTTCTCTCCTAACACTATTGCGGCCGCAACTGTAACGTTTATTCCTGTAAAGAATATGCAACTGAATTTTGTGAGCAAATATGTTGGCAAACAATACATGGATAATGCCCAAAATGAAAACCGAAAACTCAATGATTATTTTACCGAAGATTTTCGTTTGAATTATTCGCTGTATAAAAAATTATTTAATCAAATTGATTTTATAGTTGCCGTAAACAACATATTCAATAAACTGTATGAGCCGAATGGCTATACTTATCCTTATATGTATGAGGATGGTTTAATTAACGATAATTATTATTACCCGGCGGCCGGAACAAATTTTTTGATCGGGTTAAATATAAAGCTGTAACAATTATTACTTACTGCTGGTGCACCGGCGCCAGCAGTATAAGTGATATGCCTTTATCGGTTTGAACATCAAGTTCAGCATTTAAAATACCGGCACGTTCATGTATTTGTTGTATGGTTTGTTCTGTGTCTGTATTTTTAAATGAAGCCGTACCGTTATAAATTTTCAGTAAGATTTTCCTGCTTTGATAATCAATATTAATCAATGTTGGAGTAGTGGTGCCGGTTTCTGCTATGCTGCGCAAGGTATTTTTAAATATCAGGAATATTTCATGCCGCAGTTTCATATCTGTTTTTAATAAACGAACGGCTTCATCCACTTCCATTTGTATCTGTACTGGATAAGTATTTTGTAAGGCCTCCGCATATTCTTTCATGCGCAGGATTGTTTTATCCATGCTGTCATTCTGAGGGTTTAAAGTCCACATCATATCATTCATGCCATCGATCATGCTGCGGCTTTTGGTATTTATTTGCTCAATAAAATCTTTTGACATATCAAGATCTTTATCAGCTTTGATCCTGGCCATTTCACTCAGCAGGCTTATATGATTTAATGTTGTATTTACATCGTTGTGCAGGTTCCTGGCTATTTGCGTGCGCACTTTTTGCAAAGCCTGAATCTTTTTTATCCGCTCTTTGTCAATCCAGTAAAACACAGCAAAAACCAGCAGGATTATCAATCCAAAAAACCACCAGCTAAGCCAAAAAGGCGGAACTACTTTTATATGAAGTTCTGTAACAGCAGTTTCCCGGCCTTCTGTGTTTTCTGCTTTTACTTTAAAAGTATAATTGCCTGCAGGCAGATAATTATAAACTGCTTCATTGAGTGAAGAAGCAGGCTGATAAGCTTTATCGATGTCTTCAAGCATATAATAATAATTCAGCTTGTTTTGAGGCGTAAAGTTCAGGGCGCTGAATTCAATGGAAAAAGAAGTGTTATTATATTGAAGCGTAATTGTATGCAGGCTGTTTAAAGAATCGATTGACAAAAACCTGTTGCCCATTTTAAAATTTGTTATCATCACCTTATCCGGCAGGCGCGCAGAAGCCACGGTAAGCGGGTTGAAAACAACAAAATTTTTATCAGTTAAATAAAGAAGCCTTCCGTCTTTCAATTTATAATCTCCCGCCGGAACAAAAAGGTCATACGTAATACCGTCCTTCCTGTCGAAAGTGGAAAATATTTTTTTGGAAAGGTCGAACCTGCATAATTGGTTAGCCATGCCAAGCCAAAGAATACCTTTATCGTCAGCTTCTATACTTACCACTGTATTCGAGGGCAAACCGTTTTCTGTACTAATGTGTGTTATTCTGTTGGTATTGAGGTTAAGTATATCCAAAGCTTCATCTGCTATCAATAGCAGGCTGTCGTTATAAGCATATATATCGTTCACATTATTTGACCAGAGCCCTTCATTGTTCAGATTGTTTTTTGAGTAATGAAATAGCAATTTATTGGTTGCGGCATCATACTTACTCAGGCCGCCATTTATATAACCCACCCAAACTGCGCCATGTTTACCCGTGTACATTTTCTGAATATAATATCCTTTCCTGCCGTCAATAATTTCATATCCTTTATGAAAATCTCCGTTAGCGGCATCCATATTCCATTTAACAATGCCTCCGCTTTGCAGCCCAAACCATAGATTGCCAAATCTATCTTCAGTAACCTTTCTTATCGTGCTTCCGCCAAAAGTTTTTTCATTCAGCATTTCAAAACGCTTCTTCACTGGATCATATATACCCAATCCACCACCCTGGAAACCCATCCATATTAAACCTGTTCTTCTATGCTCATGCAGGCACCACATCATGTAATTGCGTGTAAGTTCCTGCAGGCCGGGCAACATTGATATTACATTAAGATTACTATCATAACAAAACAATCCGTTGCCCCATGTGCTTATAAGAATATTACCATTCTTCAATTCGCAGGCCTCGGAAACCGGTGCTTCATGCGGTTGTGCATCTGTAGGGCGCTGCACTTTATGAACGTCAAAAACCTGCATGTCAGGATTAAACACAAATGCACCATTGTCGGTAGCAATCCATATGTTATGCTGCCGGTCTTCCATCATTTTATATACATGATCGAAGGTTATGCTTTGATCGCCATTATATGCATTTTGTATAAGCTCAAAGGGGCCCTGTTTATTGCCCGTATATTCTGCAATAAAACTTCGCCCATAAAACCATTTGCGGCCATTTTGCAGAAACAGGTTTCCTCCTATTTCCGTATAACCAAAATTGAATTGCCGGTTTATGCTGTATGTTTCTTTCGCACCACTTTTCAAACTAAGCTTGTGTATAAACGGCGCCCATGAAATTAACGGCCAGCTATTGTACCATAATGTATCATTCACCTGGGCAAAAAAACCGGTTCCTGCCGTGTCGTTCTGTACAGCATTAATGTAGATATTTTTATCAGGGTTGTGACCCCTGTAATTAAGGTTACCGGTTTTAAGATTATAAACAATTACACCGCCATCAATGGATATCCAGAATTCAACCCCATTAATGTCAGTTATTCCATACAGCCGTTTATTTTCAGGTGTTTTAAAAGATATCGTTCGTTTAAATTTCTTTAAGGCAGGATCATACAGAAAAAAACCAACATTCCTGGCATGCAGAACCATATAGCCGTTGTAAGCGTTGCCATAAAAAGTAATATCATATGGATTTGAAGGGTCTTCATCTTCTACAGGCACAGCGGTAAATAAAAAAGTATGCGGGTTAAAAAAACCAATTTTGTTGCCGGTGTATAACCAAAGATTTCCATCTTTATCCATGTTTAGCTGCGGCACAAAATCTGAAGGTATTGAATGTGGGTTTGTGCTCGAATGCCTGAATGTAATAAACCGCTTGCCATCAAACCGCTGCAGGCCATCAATGGTGGCCATCCAGATATAGCCCTGCTTGTCCTGCACTATACTGTAAACGGTGTTTGAAACAAGCCCGTTAGCCGTACTGTAATGTGTAAAAGCATATTGTTTTGCCTGTTGTGAAAATACAGGCAGCAAAAAACAAAGTAATAAAAACAAGAGTAACCAGCGGCGCATGAATAAATTTGGTATTCAAATATAAAAAGCAATAACCCTATTATGCTTTTTACTTTCTGCGAATTACATAACCTGCATAATTTAATGCATGAATTGCTATTATGAAGGATGAATTGTACGATTGAACGTGCAAAAAAATAAACAACCGGAATATTAACCGGATGATTAATTTTACAAATACAGCTAACCTATTATGTACTGCCTCGCTGAAAAGAACAAAAATTCTGTTGCCGGAAGCAAAACAGGGAAGCCTGCTTTCTTCCAGGCAAAACTTGCAATAAATCAACCTAATGATGTTTATGAGCAGGAAGCCAATGCGGTTGCCGATAAAATAGTTCAGCAGGATAATGTTGCAGCCAATGCATTTTTTAAACCCGCATCCATTCAGCGTAAACCAAATAATGATAAGGTGCCAAGAACTTCTGCTGAAACAGAAAACTACATCGGCAATTTATCAGGCGGCAAATCTTTAGGAAAAGAAGAAAGAAGTTTTTTTGAATCAAAAATGGGTTATGATTTTTCAAATGTGCGCATTTATAATGATAGCAGCGCACATCAGTCGGCGCAAAATATAAATGCCCTGGCTTATACTTCCGGCAACAATATTGTTTTTGCTTCAAATCAATATCAGCCCAATACAAACGAAGGGAAAAAGCTGCTGGCGCATGAATTAACGCATGTGGTGCAACAAAGCAGCGATGCATCTTCTTCGCCGCTTGTTCAAAGGGAAACCAACAAAGACCCTTCAGAATTAAGCGACGATGTTTTACAAAGTGAGTATGATGCTTACAATGAATATATACATACCATTCAACCTGAAGATTATCCTTCGGAAGAAGGCAATATGGAATATTTCAATGCGCTTGAAAAAGAATTGAAAAAGAGGTGCATAAAATCATCGCCGGCTCAGCCCAAGGAAGTTGGGCAAACATTGATTGATCGTATTACAGGCAAGTATGCAAAAGTTGACGGCGATCCTGGTGAGGGCTTGTTTCTTACACCGTATGTAGCTTCGGAAGGGCAGTGCACTATTGGTTACGGGCATGTCATCTTTCCAAAATCATCCTGCACAATAAATACAGAAACCACAGATGATGGCAAAACCAAAAAAACCTGCGCCTGCGCTTCGCCATGGAATGCCATCACCAAGGACCGCGCTGTTGAATTATTAAAACAGGATATGCAAACGCACATGAACGAAGTGCATAATAAAATAAAGGTTGATCTTAACCAGGCTGAATTTGATGCGATGGTAGATTTGTCGGCGCACGTAGGCAGCCTTCCCTCAGATTTTGTAAGCTTCGTTAATGAAAACTGGTGCACCAATAAAGATGCGGTAAGGAACAGGTATTTAAGAACAGCCATCACCATGAAAGACCCGGATACAAAACAATATAAGGTGATGAAAAATTTTGTTGAAAGAAGAAAGAAACGCGCCTGGTAAAATAAATATTAATGACTGCAAAAGCAGATATAACAACAAAACCAACAGTTGCCGGTAATTTACAAAATGCCGGAAGGCCTTCATTTTTTCAACCCAGGACCATTTTTACGCAACCAGGTGAAGCAGATAATTATAAAGATGAAAATGCGATTGAAAAAGGTGTAATACCCATGCAAAACTTTGCTTCAGCCAAAAGTTTTTTTATGCCGCCGGTTGTTCAAAGAAAATGTGCACACTGCGAAGAGGAAGAAAAAAAATTACAACGTAAGGAGAATGATGAAAACAATGCAAATACAACAGCAGATACGGAGAATTATTTATCTTCTTTACAAGGCGGCAAAAACTTGGGTGGAAATGAAAAGGCATTCTTTGAGTCAAGGTTGGGATATGATTTTTCAAATGTGCAATTGCATACAAATGATGCAGCTAACCAATCAGCAAAAAATATAAATGCGCGGGCTTATACTTACGGAAACAATATTGTTTTTGGCGCCGGCCAATACCAGCCCAAAACCAATGAAGGCAAAAAATTAATAGCGCATGAATTAACGCATGTTGTTCAGCAAACCAATAATGCGCTAACAGGCATACTGCAACGCGATGATGTTGCAGGCGCGACTGCAGCCACAACTTCAACAACTACAACCACCGGCACTACAGGTTCAACAACACCAACATCATCAACAGTAAATATAGCAGCCAACTGTAATCAGACAGATATAACAGATATTGTTAACCAAACACTCACCTGGCTTGATGATATTTACCAGCAATTGCTGGAGTTTAATACAGATGAAGTGTTTAAAGATGCAATTGCGCCGCGTGGCAATTATGCAAGAATTGCAGGCGCCTTGCAACAGGCATTTAATACGAATGATGTACAGTATGCTGAGGTGATCAGAAGAAGGTTTTTACACGTTGCACAATTGCTGCGCAGCCCGGGCCGCATCAGCATTAATTGCGATCGCACACATTGTACATCCGGCGGATCTTCTTTTGTTGCAGCTTATGTAATAGGTCCGTATGCGCTTACTATGTGTTCAGTGGGTATTGCAGGCAGCAGGCCGGTTGCAACATTTATTCACGAACTAATGCATGCAACCATACCGCAGGTTGGCATAAGTAATACAGTTACGCAAAATACAGGTGTAAACGACAGGGCATACAGAACAGACAGGATATTCCAACATCTGTCGCCGGAAGAAACCTTAGACAACGCAGATTCTTATGGCATTCTTGCAGAACTGCTTCATGCCAGGGCTAATACGCAAATTGTTACGCCGCAGGCTGATACTACCGCAGGTTGCAGCCAGCCGGATATTTTACTGGAAGCTTTTGCAAGGGCAGCCCAATGGGCAGCATTTGCACAAAATGGCTTGCAAACCGATGTTACATTATTGCACGGGGCAGCACTCAATACTTTAAATTCCGGCAATCTTGATTTACTGAACCGTTCATTTCCTTCGGTAACCACAACAGCAGAACTGGTTGCTTTGAATAATGCTTTTCAGTCATTACAAAATAATGGGTTTAACAATACCTGGGATTTGTCCTGTGCCGGTTCCGGCGACCGCAATTGCTCCGGCGCTGTTGCTTATGCCAGCGAAGGTAAAGTATCCGCCTCGTCAGTAACCTTGAGGCAATTGCGCACAGCACATACACTTACTGTTTGCACCGATTGGTTTACGCTCTCCGCTGATGACCGTATTAAAACAGTATTTGCAGCTTTTATGCTTGGAAGGCCGTCGTGGATTGTAAGAGGTTTCAATCTTGCAGATGCGTTGCAATATGCTGAAGGCGCACGTCACATGACCAATGAATTAATTCCGCAACCAACCACAACCAGCGCACAGGAACATATAGACAGCGACATGAGGTTCAGGCAATCGCATCCAACAACTCCATAATTCTGTTTACATTTATGGCGCATGAACCTTCCATACTTTTACGAAGAAAATATTCAGCAGCCTGTACATGTTTTAAGCGAAGAAACAAGCAAGCACTGCGTGCAGGTACTGCGCATGAAAGCAGGCGAACAACTACAGCTCACCGATGGAAAAGGGAGTTTGTTTACAGCAACAATTATTAATGCCGATAAGAAACATTGTGGCGTAAGAATTGAATCAACTGCAAAATATCAACCACAAACTACAACCATTTCTGTTGCCATATCCTTATTAAAAAATCCAGCGCGCTTTGAATGGTTTTTAGAGAAAGCAACTGAAATAGGCGTTAATGAAATTACACCACTCATTTGCGATCATACGGAAAAAGAACATTTTCGTTACGACAGGATGCATAATATTCTTATTTCAGCTATGCTGCAAAGCCGGCAAACATGGCTGCCACATTTACATCAACCCAAAAAATTCAATGTATTTATTAATGAAGATTTTGATGGTATAAAGCTGATGGCACATTGCGTTGAAGAAGAGAAAAAATCAATTAATCAAATAACGGCCGCTTCTAAAAACAAATTAATCCTGATTGGCCCCGAAGGCGATTTTTCAGTTGGAGAAATTAACAAGGCGCTCGAAAAAAATTTTGTTCCTGTAACACTTGGCAATACAAGATTGCGTGCAGAAACTGCCGGTATTGTTGCCGCTGCATTGCTGGTTAATATGGGTTGATCTTATACTTCATTCATCAAATAATGGCAATGCCTATTTTGTAAATACTTATTTTACGCGCTTAAAATTTTTTCTATGGCGAATAAACTGCTTTATGCAGCTTCTTTCTTAATAATCTTTTCTGCCTGCAACAGCAACAAAGAATATATCGCAGGCAAGTTTATCGAAACTGGTTATATGGATTCAGCCGTAAAACCCGGCGATAATTTTTTCCGATTTATCAATGGCAAATGGCTTGACACCGTTCACATTCCTGAAACAGAATCCGGCATCGGTGCGTTTGATGACCTTTATTATGGAACACGCGACAAGCTGCACGACTTGCTGGATTCTGTATCGAAAACTGAACAAAAAGCAGGTAGCATTGAGCAAAAGGTTGCTGATTTTTATGCCTCAGGAATGGATTCTGCTGTTATTGAGCAACGTGGTTATGAACCCGTAAAACCTTACCTGCAGCAGATTGATTCTATTAAAGATGCAGCCGGCATAATGGCTTTTGCAAACAAACTGGAAATGGAAAACAGCAACCCGCTGTATGGGCAGGGTGTTAGCCCCGATGAAAAAAACAGTGCTATAAATATTGCCGTTTATACGCAGGCGGGCATTGGTTTGCCAGACCGCGATTATTATTTTAAAACGGATTCATCCAATGCAAAAGTAGTGGCTGCTTATAAAAATTATATGAAGCAGTTATTCATGCTCACGGGCAGCGATTCTGCAAAAGCAGCCATAGAAGTGGCGCAGGTATATGAGCTGGAAAAACAATTGGCCTCCAGTCATAAAACCAATGTGCAGTTAAGAGACCCGCAAAGTAATTATCATAAAATGGCGGTGGCTGATTTAGATAGGCAAATGCCTGTGTTTGCATGGAAAAATACATTAACCACCATTGGCGTGCATGCAGATTCCGTAAATGTTAGCCAGCCTGAATATTATAGTAAATTAAACCAGTTATTACAATCAATACCGCTTGATGCATGGAAGTCTTATTTTAAGTTCCATGTTTTAAATGATGCAGCCAGTGCGCTCAGCAGCGATTTTGTAAATGCAAAGTTTGAATACGCCGGTAAGGCCTTAAGCGGCCAGCAAAAATTAAGGCCACGCTGGCAGCGCATGGTAGTAAATACAGATAATACGCTTGGTGATGCTTTGGGCCAGCTTTATGTAAAAAAATATTTTACAGAAGATGCCAAACAAAGAATGCTTGATATGGTTAACAATCTTCAAAAAGCATTTGCCAAAAGAATTGATAACCTCGACTGGATGAGCGACAGCACCAAAGCTGTTGCAAAAGATAAGCTGAATGCATTCTTAAAGAAAATAGGTTATACCGATAAATGGAGGGATTACAGCAAGGTGACCGTAACCCGCAACAAATATTTTGAAAATCTTTTGTCATGCGCCAAGAATGAATATCAATATCAAATAGATAAAATTGGCAAACCGGTTGATAAAACAGAATGGGAAATGTCGCCGCCAACCATTAACGCTTATTATAACCCAACATTTAATGAGATTGTTTTCCCGGCAGGCATATTACAATTCCCGTTCTTTGATCCGGATGCTGATGATGCCATTAACTATGGCGGCATTGGAATGGTGATAGGCCATGAAATGACGCATGGTTTTGATGATCAGGGCGCACAATATGATAAAGACGGCAATCTTAAGAATTGGTGGAGCAAAGAGGACAGTGTAAAATTTGTAGGAAAATCAACACAGGTTATTGATTTATATAACAGCTATGTAATAATCGACAGCATACATGTAAACGGCGCATTAACCACGGGCGAAAACATGGCAGATATTGGCGGCGTCGCTATTGCTTACGATGCCTTTAAAATGACTAAACAAGGCCAGGATACAACCCGGATTGATGGTTTTACGCCAGATCAAAGATTCTTTATTTCTTTAGGGCAAATATGGCGCGAAAAATTAAAGCCTGAAACCATGCGCTTTTATGCAAATGTTGACCCCCACTCTCCAGCCATATTCAGGGTAAACGGGCCGCTGGCTAACTTTGATCCTTTTTATAAAGCATTTAATGTGCAGCCCGGCGATAAAATGTTTATACCGGAAGATAAGCGGATTAGGATCTGGTAAAAATAGAATCGGGAATGAGTAATTGGGATTGGGTTGTTCTTTAAAATTGAATGCTGGCTATTGATTATTTGAAACACCCAATGGAAGGTGCATTTAGCTGATAAAATAATTAAGCATTGGTCATTTATTCAAAAAATATTTTGGCGTATTTGTTTAACACATTACTTTCGCGCAGCAAAATGAAATGCTATAGCCTTTAAGAATATTTATTATAGCATTACATCTGCAATTGAAAATACATAATGATTCAGATGAAAATGATTAAGAAACATACAAAGTGCATAAAGACATTCTATAACAAGGAAGGTGCATGATGTTGTATGCTTAATGAAGATAAAACAGAAAGCCTTCCAAAAACGGAAGGCTTTTTTGTTAATGATGCTTTGATGAACAGAATTCGGGCTGTACAAGGGAGTGACACAACTAAGTTCAATGCCTGCACTGCAGCTCATCAAATAAAACATAAAAACAAAAACCATTACAAAATGAAAGTTGCAGTAGTTGGCGCAACCGGCCTGGTTGGCTCAAAAATGTTACAGGTGTTAGCAGAAAGAAATTTTCCAGTAACAGAATTATTTCCCGTAGCAAGTGAACGTTCCATTGGTAAGGAAGTTGAATTTAAAGGAAAGAAATACAAGGTTGTTTCTTATGAAGATGCTATTGCCGCCAAACCAAACGTAGCTATTTTTTCTGCGGGTGGCAGTACATCGCTTGAACTGGCGCCAAAGTTTGCAGCAGCCGGTATTACGGTGATTGATAACTCCAGTGCATGGCGCATGGATCCAACAAAAAAATTAGTTGTACCTGAACTGAACGCAGATGCATTAACTGCTGACGATAAGATTATTGCTAACCCTAACTGTTCTACCATTCAAATGGTGGTGGCATTAAACCCGCTGCATAAAAAATATGGAATCCGGAGGATTGTGGTAAGCACTTATCAGAGTGTTACAGGCACCGGCAAAAAGGCGGTTGACCAATTGTACAATGAACGTAAAAATGTAACAGACGGGCCAATGGCATATAAATATCCAATTGATTTAAATGTTATTCCGCAGATAGATGTGTTTCTGGACAACGGCTATACCAAAGAGGAAATGAAGATGGTGAATGAAACAAGAAAAATTATGCGTGATGATAGCATTATGGTTACGGCCACCACGGTACGCATACCGGTTGTTGGCGGCCACAGTGAAAGTGTAAACGTTGAATTTAACAACGATTTCGATATTGAAGAAGTAAAGAAAATATTAAGTGAAGCGCCGGGGGTTGTGGTACAGGATGATTTGGCGGCGCAGGTTTATCCAATGCCTTTATGGGCGCATGAAAAGGATGAAGTGTTTGTAGGAAGGATAAGAAGGGATGATACACAGCCTAACACTTTAAACCTCTGGATTGTGAGCGACAACCTGCGTAAAGGCGCTGCTACCAATGCCGTGCAGATTGCGGAATATTTGTCAGGAAAAGGATTGCTGTAAATATAGCTGTCAGCTAATAGCTGTCAGCGGATAGCTATTAGCGCTTATCGCACACTTATCTTAGATGACAAAGGATAACGGAGATTGCGGTATTGCATCATATCCACTTTAATGCTGCCAACGGTTATAGGGCTTTCAATACGCAATGGAATATGATTCGCGTCATCGCTAACCCATACCGTCATTTTCTCGCCGCCTTCAAATATGGTTCCTTTTACAAGCAGCGGGGTGAATTTAATGGCATTGAATTTTCCATAGCGTGTTTTTACTACCTCTTTACCACGATAGCGGATATAAAGATTATATACCTGGTTATCTAAAAACATGCTGAAGGGGATTTTATCATCAATTTTATAGTTGTTGAAATTAATATTGCGTGCATAATAAACGGCGCTTAATACATCCTGTATGCAATTGGGCACATTATAAGTTCCTTTGGTTGATGTAGCTGTATTTGCTTTCCGGTTGAAAGTTATATTCTCTGTTTTTCTATAACCGCCTTCATCCACATTGCGGATAAATTTCAAAGGCAGCAAATAGGTCGTATCAAAAAAAGTTTCATAGCGGTCTCTCACTTTAAATATCCAGTCATACCGCGAGTTTGAAGTGCCTGTGCCTACCGCATGATAAACAGGTGTATTATTTAATTTTTCAAGCGTGGTGGAAAAGTTGGCTGTGCCTGCATTTATATATATGCCTATTACCGAATAATAAACAGTAAAAGTTATGCTTTCACCAGCCCTGAAAGCCGTATTGCGTATGCCGCAAAAATCATCGTCATCGGCTGAAAGCCTTAAGCATATTATCAAACAAAAAAAGGAGACCAGGAGTTTTCTTATCACGATTTCTTGATGTTTTGTTTATCGCTTTTTTTAAAAAGCTTTATACCCAGCAAAAACAAACTGCCTGCTGCCGATGGTAGTATCAGGTTTATAAACCAAATTACTGCTATAGTTGCGATAACACCAAATGCATCAGGGGTAATCAATCCAAATAACTGTGTTCCTGCCTGCCCCCTTATTCCCACATCAGCAAAAGGAATGGTTGGCAAAATAGCCAGGAATAAAAATAATACACTGGTTGTGCAAAAAGCATTAACGGCATCAATCTTTACCTCAAATAAATGCAGCACCACCATATATTGAACAGCAAAAACAATGAAACGAATGAATGATAAACCTAAAATTCTTGTTAACTCTTTCCAATGAAATGCTTCTACGTTTTCAATTAAATACTTGTAGCGCAGTATGAAAGGAATTTTTTCGGCAAGCCGCGTTAGCCATGATAACCTGAAATAAGTAATCAGCAATATTAATGTGCCTAAAATGATCATTGAAATAATGCCGTTAAGCCACAAAACCGATAAACCCTCCAGCGGCTCGGATTTTGCCCAGGCAAAGGTTTTCAAATAAATTAAAGATGTTATGCCCACAACGAGCGTAACAATAAGCTGTGCCATGCTGCCCGCCACATTTAAAGCAACAGAACGCAAACGGTTTCCTTCTTTCATATACAAAGCACGGGCAGGATACTCTCCAAAACCATTTGGCAAAAACAACGATAATGCCAGCCCCGATAAAATAGCTTTAATCGCGGTTATGAAATTCACCTTCTCCACCGGGCGCATTAATAGCTGCCATTTACGTGCTTCAATGCTCCAGTTTAAACAAAGCAGTAAAAAAAGGCCTACGATTTTCCATATATTTTTTGATGCAAAAGAGTTTTTAAGTACCTCTAATTTCTGCGGAAGATCAGGTTGCGTTTCCACTTTTTTGTAAATGATATAAACCAGTACAATAAAAAGCAACGGCCCTAAAACATAATTCAATAAAATCTTTAATTGCTTTGCAAGATGTTTTTTTTGCATGAAGTTTAATAATGTACAAATAGTACTTTCACATTTCAATGAATAACGCTTCAAAAATAATTCTCGGAATTGATCCCGGCACCGTTATCATGGGCTACGCCGTTTTATCAATAAAAGGCAATGAAATAAAACTGCTGCACATGGACGTTTTAAAACTTACTGCACAAAAAGATACTTATCAAAAACTCGAAATTATTTTTTCAAAAGTAAGTGAACTTATAAAAAACTATAATCCTAATATGTTTGCCATAGAAGCGCCGTTTTATGGCAAGAACGTTCAAAGTATGCTTAAACTCGGCCGGGCGCAGGGCGTGGCCATTGCAGCAGCTATGCAGGCTGCATTGCCTGTAACGGAATACTCTCCCAAAAAAATAAAACAATCCATTACCGGCAATGGCAATTCAACCAAAGAACAGGTATATAAAATGCTGCAGCAAATGTTAAAGCTGGAAGAAGAACCACATTTTTTTGATGCAACCGATGCATTGGCCGTGGCGCTCTGCCATCATTATGCATCGGGCACAATTGTTTCAGCTCAGAAAAAATCTTTTAAAGGCTGGAAAGAATTTATTGCGAATAACCCGGGCAGGTTTATCAATAACCAGTAACAAACGGTTATTTAATCAATGCTCAATAACCAATATATAAAAGTGAACTGCTGAACAATATATATCTCTCATCGCCCTGTTTCCCGGAAAAGAAAACCAATATTTTGTTTTCAACAAAAGGTGCATAACAATTCCCCGCATTTTTATTTTGGGTTATTACTTTACATGCATGTTTTGGTTAACGCCGCAATTAGCGCGGGCACGTTATTAAAAGGGAATTTCGTGAAAATCGAAAACTATCCCGTAGCTGTGAGCTCTGTGAAAATTGTTTATATTAAATGTCACTGTAATTATAACGGGAAGGCTATAAACAATAGAGCAAGTCAGAAGACCTGCCAGAATATCATAAGCAATCATGCCTTCGAAGGAAAGGTGGGATCTGATTTTACACTAACAGGGTTCGCTGTCCGAATCGCCCTGTGTTTGTCAGCTTCTTTCCTCTTTATCAAGGCGGTTGTATTTAAAAAATGTGGAGATCCTGATCGCCTGCATTAACAGAAATTGTAAAAGCTTAGCATTTATATTGATCCATTATAAACCTTATATACGCCGGGCTTTTATTTCTGCATTAAACAATTTTCTTTTGTTCATGATGGCGTTATACTGTAAGGACAGTGTGCGTCTAAAAATAAATAACTATGGGCCTATTTGATAAGAGAATTCAATACAAACCATTTGAATACCCGGAAGTACTTCAGTTTACTACTGCCATAAATAAATCTTTTTGGGTTCATTCAGAAATTGATTTCACTGCCGATGTTCAGGACTTTCATGCCCATTTAACGCCGGCAGAGCAAAATGCTATAAAAAACAGCCTGCTTGCCATTGCACAGGTGGAAGTAGCAGTGAAATCGTTTTGGGGAAACCTGTACCATCATTTTCCAAAACCTGAAATTAACGGGCTGGGCGCAACTTTTGCCGAATGTGAGTTCAGGCATTCCGAAGCATATTCCCGCCTGCTGGAAGTGCTCGGTTATAATAATGAATTTGAGGGTTTGCTGCAGGTGCCTGTAATAAAGGAGCGCATCGATTATCTTTCAACTGCATTGCAGCATACAAAATCAAGCGACAAAAAAGAATATGTTTTTTCACTCATTCTTTTTAGCATGTTGATTGAAAACGTAAGCCTTTTCAGCCAGTTTGCCATTATCCTCGCGTTTACCAGGTTTAAAGGACTTATGAAAAATGTAAGCAATATTATTGCCTGGACTTCAGTGGATGAACAAATACATGCCAATGCAGGAATTTTTTTAATCAATAAACTGAAAGAAGAATACCCGGAAATATTTACCGAAAATATGATTGGCATGGTTCGCGATCTTGTAGATCAATCTATCTATACTGAAATCCGTATAATCGACTGGATTTTCAATGCAGGTGAATTAGACTTCATCCGTAAATATGATCTCGCTAATTTCATGAAGAAACGGGCAGATGACAGCCTCATCCAAATAGGCCTGCAACCCTTATTTAATATCAGCCATGCACAAAGCGCTCCTATGGTTTGGTTTGAGGAAGAAGTCTTCTCCAACAGCCTCGACGATTTTTTTGCCAAACGCCCGGTGGAATATACCAAGTTTGACAAGAGTATTTCTGCTGACGATTTATTTTAAACCTGTTTATAAATTCTTACGATCTAATCATCCTTTAAATTTTTTGTAATGACAACATTGTTTGATGCAGCAGACACGCCACCTGCCGCCCAGCTATCAGATATAGCCGGAAAATACGAGCAGGAAAAGCTCTGGTGGAAAAATGAAGAAAGTGAACAAATATTAAACCGCGGTTATCTTTTAAAAGGAGAAACCATAGATGGCGCTATTGAAAGAATCTGCACGGCTGCTGCACAGCGTTTATATAAACCGGAATTAAAAGACGCGTTCCGCGAAATGATAGAACGCGGATGGATGAGCCTGAGTTCACCCATTTGGGCAAATATGGGTACGGAACGCGGGCTGCCTATCTCCTGCTTTAACGTGCATGTGCCGGATTATATTGAAGGTATAACCCATAAGCTGGGCGAAGTAATTATGCAAACCAAACTGGGCGGCGGCACTTCCGCTTATTTCGGCGCCTTACGGGAAAGGGGCAGCGCCGTTACAGATAATGGTAAAAGCAGCGGCGCGGTAAGTTTTATGCGGTTATTTGATACGGCAATGGATACGGTTTCGCAGGGCGGTGTTCGCCGTGGCGCTTTTGCAGCTTACCTGGATATTGATCATGGCGATATAGAAGAATTTCTTTCTATCAAAGACATTGGCCACCCCATACAAAATCTTTTTTACGGCGTATGTGTACCAGACTACTGGATGCAGGATATGATTGATGGCGATAAGAAGAAGAGGGAGATTTGGGCAAAAGTATTGGAGAGCCGGCAGCAGAAAGGCCTGCCTTATATATTCTTTACAGATAATGTAAACAGGAATAAGCCAAAGGTGTATAAAGATGCCGACTTAACCATTCATGCCAGTAACCTTTGTTCTGAGATCATGCTGCCTTCAACAGAAGACGAATCTTTTATCTGTTGCCTTTCCTCCATGAACCTTGAACTGTATGATGAATGGAAAGATACGAATGCTGTTAAGCTGGCTATATTTTTCCTGGATGCTGTGCTGCAGGAATTCATTACCAAAACAGAGGGCAATCATTACCTTAAATCTGCCAACCTGTTTGCCAAAAGACACCGGGCCCTGGGATTGGGCGTTCTGGGCTGGCATTCTTATTTGCAAAAAAATATGATCCCTTTTGAAGGATTAAGGGCCAAGCAATTAACTTCCCTGATATTTAAAGATATTCAGACCAAGGCGATAAAAGCCAGCAAAGATTTGGCATGGATATATGGAGAACCTGAAATACTGAAAGGTTATGGCTTAAGAAATACAACCCTGCTTGCAATAGCACCCACCACTTCTTCTTCAGCCATACTGGGCCAAACCTCACCGGGTATTGAACCGTATAGCAGCAATTACTATAAAGCCGGTTTGTCAAAAGGAAACTTTATCCGCAAGAATAAATACCTGAAAGAGGTACTTATAAAGAAAGGTATTGACAATGAAGATACCTGGCGCAATATCATGCTGAATCACGGCAGTGTTCAACATATTAAAGAATTGTCGGCTGAAGAAAAAGAGGTTTTTAAAACCTTTAAAGAAATAAGCCAGCTCGAAATAATCCAGCAGGCATCCATTCGCCAGCAATATATTGACCAGTCGCAAAGCCTCAACTTAAATATACCTGCAGACCTGCCTGTAAAAGATGTAAACAGGTTATTGATAGAATCCTGGAAACTTGGAGTTAAAACACTTTATTACCAGCGCAGCCAGAGCGTATCCAAGGAAATGGTAACAAGCCTGGTGAGTTGTAAAAGCTGTGAGGCATAAATTATACGTTTAAAACAATAAAGCGGCCTGCAAAATTATGCAAGGCCGCTTTATTGAATAAGATCCAGTAAGTTAGATTGTGTACCCGCTTTTGTTTTGAGAGGTACTTTTTTCGATCCATATTTAACAGTGCACGGGCCACCCTTTTTTGAAAGTAATGTCGCCCGTACAAGCTTGCCGTTTTTCCATTGCATATCAATTACAAAGCCGCCTCTTGCGCAAAGTCCGTTAATTGAGCCATCATTCCAGGCAGCAGGCAATGCCGGCAGCAGTTCTATAAAATCTTCATGACTTTGCAGCAACATTTCAGCAATACCTGCCGCAGCTCCAAAATTGCCATCCAGCTGAAATGGCGGATGTGCACAAAATAAATTATTGTATGTGCCACCGGCGTTGTTCATGGCAACACCAGCCACATGAACAGGCTTTAATAACCGGTTTAATAATTTTAAAGCATGATCGCCATCGTGCAAACGCGCCCAGAAATTTATCTTCCACGCCAAAGACCAGCCTGTGCCATCATCACCCCTTGCCTCAAGCGACTTCTTTGCAGCCTCGGCCAATGCCGGTGTTTTATCTAATGTAATTTCATCGCCGGGATATAAAGCAAATAAATGCGAGGTATGGCGATGATGCGGTTCAACTTCCTTAAACTCCTGCGCCCATTCCATTAATCTTCCATCGTTTCCAATACCGGGTGCAGCAAGTTCACTATTGGTTTGTTGTAACTGATGCATAAAATCATTACTGCTCTTTATATTCAACACCTGCGCGGCTTGTAAAGTATTGTTGAATAAGTCGCGGATTACTTCCTGGTCGTGAGACGGTCCCATGCTTATGCTGGCAACGCTTCCGTCGGGTGCTACAAAACTATTTTCAGGTGATGATGCAGGCCCGGAAACAAGCTTGCCGCTTGAAGGATCTTTTACAAGCCAGTCAAAATAAAACAGACAGGCTTTTTGCAAAATTGGATATACCCTGCGCAAATAAGCGGTGTCGGACGTAAACGCATAATGTTCCCATAAATGCTGGCACATCCAGGCGGCAGCACCAACATGCAAACCCCAGGACGGGTCTTCGCCGGGCGCTGTGTAACCCCATACATTTGTTATGGGATGAATGCACCATCCATGCATGTTATATTGCACCGATGCTGTTTTGGTGCCAGGCGTTATCAGCGATTCAATCAAATCAATCAACTGCATATCGCATTCAGAAAGATTGGTAACTTCTGAAGGCCAGTAATTCATCTGCACATTAATATCTGTATGATAATCCCCGTTCCAGGGTGTTTGAATTTTATTGGCCCAAATACCCTGCAGGTTAGCCGGCAAACTGCCTTCCCTTGATGATGACAATAACACATAACGGCCAAACTGGTAATACAATGAGTAAAGGCTCGATTCATTATGTGTCTGAAGATTTTTTTCAAGCAGTTTATCGGTGGGTAAATTTTCAGTTGAAGGTGCTGTTAATTGCAATGAAGACCTTTTCATAAAAGATGAAAAGTCTTTTATATGCCTTTCTTTTAAAGTATTGTATGGTGTTGAAACAGCTTTATTGGTTGTTAAATTTAATTCAGCTTCAAAATTATTATTTACATAATCGGGATAATGAAGCCTGTAGTTAGTGGCAGCAGTAACAATAATGGTAACAGCATTTGCTTTTGAAACTATGAGTTTATTACCATCCTGCTTTATACTCCCGCCATTTACAACAGGCACTGCATACAATTTATATTTCATGCCATCACCGCCTTTGCCATTAGTAAGTGTGCCACTCATAACAAGCCTGTTGCTTTCTGCAATGGTTGTAAATTTTTCAGGACGGTCAACGGACAGTGTAAATGAAATTGCATGGGGTTTATCAGTTGTTAAACGAATAATAAGGGCTTTATCAGGATTGCTGGCAAATACTTCTCTTGTAAATTCAATATTGTTTTGCCGGTATTTTGTAAGGACAAGGCCATTCATTAAATCTAATGCACGATAATAATTGCTGTAAGCAGATTTTGTATTGAAATCGAGCCACAAATCACCCAATGTTTGATAACAGCCATAAGGCACATCAGCACCATTGCCGCTTCCTGAACCAACACCTTTACACACCTGTGTTTTATTGGTAAGTTCTGTTGCTTCTTTATATTTTCCTTCAAACAAGAGTTGCCTTATCTGGTCCAAATATTTTGAAGCCTCAGGATTATCATTGTCATCATGGCTTCCACTCCACAAAGATTTTTCATTTAGTTGCAACCGTTCTTTATTTACATCGCCAAAAACCATTGCACCTATAAAACCATTGCCAACAGGCAAAGCTTTCAGCCATTCAGGATCATTAATCCATCCTGACGAAGTATCTTTTACGCTGGCATTGGCCGGATGATCGTACCAGAGTTTTTGATCATTATTTTGACCGGAGAGACGGCTGCTGTTTATAAGCAACAACACCAAAAAAAATGTAATGGCAGTTTTGATTTTAAACATAAAAATCTGTTAGGTTTTGTTCCAGTTCATCAGGCGCACAACGCTTACATAACAATATTCAATTTATACAACAGCGCAGCTTTAATTGAAATAAAACCGTCAGCCTTCTGCTTTTATTTCATTCGCCAATATACTATCAACGCTGGTCATATTATCATGCAGGGAAAAATACTGAACTGCAAAACATTAATGGTAAGATAACGTTTTGCACCAAATAAATATTGATGTTCCCTTGATAAATTACCTGCAGGTAGTTTTCATGCTGCTAAGCATGGCAACTGCAGGCAATTTATTTTCAGAAAATATTGTGGTATTTTTTGAGTTAATGAAGGAAGTGCAACATTTGCCGTTTAGTTTACAGTAAAAGGATCTTAAATATATAACATAAAGCTAAGGATATTGTTGTACGGGATTGAATGATTTTGGACTGCTTACAACTCATTTATTTTCTTCATTACATTTTCTACTATGGCATCGCAATAGATTAAATTAAATTCAAACAGTTCGGCACTGGAATACGTTTTCTCAATTTCATTTCTCAACATTGTTTTCGCCCTGTTTAGCCGCACCTTCACATTAGCTTCGCTGATATGCAGCAGTTCCGATGTTTCCAAAACATTCAAACCGTTTATCTCCCTAAGGGAAAATACGATGCGGTAATTGAAAGGAATTTCTGCAAGCGCCTTTTCAATAATATGCCCCAGCTCACGGGTTTGAACTACTTTGCCTGTATCATTATTTTGATTGGTAAACATAGGCTTTGAATTGTCGTTTGCATCGTACGTTATCTCATTTTTAAAACCTGCCTTTTCCTTTTTCCTGTAACAGTTGTTCATCATAATGCGTATGATCCAGGTTTTGAAACCGGAACGGCCTTCAAATTGCTGCAGGTTTTTATAGGCATCAATAAAAGTTTCCTGCATTAAATCCTGCGTGTCTTCATGATTATAATTATACGATCTGCCGGTTTTGTAGAGGTAAGGATTAAAGCGCCTTACAATGATTTCGTAAAGCGCTTTTTCTCCTTGTATGACCCTTGCTATAATTTCCTGTCCGGTAAGTTGTTCAAATGAAGCCATAGCCTGCAATGATTTTAAGCTGCAACCCGGGATAATCTTGCCATTGAAAAAGCCGAAATGGCCATTACCAGGTCGCGAACTGCTACATCCACATAATTGAAACCTGCCAGCAGCGTTAACGCAATTGAGGTGAGCCAGGCTGCAACAATATATCCACCAATTTCCGCTTTTTTAAGTACAATAATGCCTGCAATAATTTCAATAATGCCCACTATCATCATAAAGGTGGATGCAGGAAAGGGCAGCAAATCTGCCAGTGAAGGATTTAGATATTGCTCCCAATTGGTAAGCAGGTTTGTGAATTTATCAGCGCCGGCAACAATAGGCACTATTACAAATGTGAACTTTAATAGCCTGAACGTTTGCGTTACCGGCTGTTGTGTAATCTTGGTTTCCATTTTTTTACTTTTAAATTGTTCCTGTATTTTTAGAGTAGGCAGCTTGTAAAAAGGTTACAAACAATTTTATCAGGAGTAAAAGCAGTTCACAGCATTACTTCAACATTTACACGGCTATGCACAAAACTTTGCAGCCGGTTTCATCAACCGCAACAGAAAATACAATAATAAAAATGCCCATTACCGCAGATGCAGCAATGAGCATTTTTTACTTATCAGTTTTTTAGCTAAACGTTGGAAGATTATATTTTAAAAGAATAACCATCGCGGTATTGCCGTCTCACAAACTGGTTGGCTTCATCAAAATTGGTAATCTTCATTTCATCAGCATTCCATAAAAGTTTCTTCCTGCCCGGGAACCGGCCTTTGCTGTCTTTTACATTCCAGCTGCGAAGTGCAAGGTTGGCAAACAACACGGTTTCTGTAAGCGGGCCGGCATAATCAAAATTGGAACTGGTATAACCCTTTCCATAACCGGCTATACAGGCATTTACCCATTGTGCATAATGCCCTTCCTGGCCGCCCGACACACGATCAACGGTTTTGGGAACATTGCCTACTTCTTTTGTTCTTGAAGTTGGTAACAATGTTGGGTTAGCGCCGTAGCATCCGCACATCATTTTACCTTTTGTGCCTTCTATAATAGCGCCGCCATCTGCGTTGCCCATTTCTTCGTCAGGGCCTAATTCGTCGGGGCGCTCGGGTCGTATATTACCATCCATCCAGGTAAGTTTTACATCAGGCTTTCCGTTCTTTCCCGGAAATTTTATTTTGATAGAAGAAGCCGCCGGACAGCTTTCCGGGTGGTAGGAAGGCGTCCACATTTTTTCATAAATATCTGCTACGCTGCATTCTACTTCTGAAGGATAGCCAAGGCCAACCACTTTAAAAGGCGGATCAATAATATGGCATCCCATATCGCCTAAAGCGCCGGTGCCGAAATCCCAATAGCCGCGCCAGCTAAACGGAACAAATCCATCATGGTATTCATGAAAGGCAGTGGGGCCAAGCCATAAATTCCAATCCAGTTCAGGTGGTATTTGGTCTTTGGTTGTAGGATAGCCGGTGCCCTGTGGCCATACAGGCCTGTTAGTCCAGCAACGTATAGTATGCGCATCTCCTATCAGCCCTGCATTATACCAATCCTGCATTTGCCGCACACCATCACCGGATGAACCCTGGTTGCCCATTTGCGTTACAACTTTATATTTCCTGGCCGCCTCCGTTAATATTCTTGCCTCATAAATGTCATGCGTCATTGGTTTTTGAACATACACATGCTTTCCCATTTGCATAGCCATTAACGCAGCAACGGCATGGCAATGATCGGGGATGGAAACAGACACCGCATCAATGTTTCCTTTTTCCTTATCAAGCATTTCCCGGAAGTCTTTATAATAAGTGGCTTTGGGAAAATCAGCTCTTGTTTTAGCAGATGACCTGTCGTCAACATCGCATAACGCCACAATATTGGCATTACCCGATTTAAAGAACATGGCAATATCACTTTGGCCTTTACCACCGGCGCCTATCGCGCCAATGTTTAGTTTGTCGCTCGGGGCCACGTAGCCTTTACCCAATACATGGCGGGGGACAATGGTAATGCCTGCAGCAGCAATAGAAGCGTTGCGGATGAAACTTCTTCTTGAATTGTCTTTCGGTTTGTTGTCATTCATAAAGCAATCCTTTAAATTATGAGGTTTATATTTTATGTGAGCAAGTTATTAACCATTTGCGAAAGACAGCGTAAGAAATTTTTTAAGGTTAATAACATAGGATGAAATCTGCAAAAAAAGGATAACAGGTTTGCGTTTTAGATGATTGTATAAAAATATGAATTCATCACCTGCAGGTATTAACCAGGCAAGTGCGGAAGTTTATTTTATTCAGGCACTACCATAATATCGACAGGTTTAGCCGATGCAGTAGACTCAAAAGTTATACTGCCATTTTTATCGCTGGTAATTTTTTTTAACGGCTTATTATTAATTAAAATTGAATAGGCTTTATTACCCGCAAGGCCAGAAAGAATATATTCTGTTGATATTAATGCTGTGGCTGATTGCGTCCATTCGCATTTATCAGCGCTCCAGTTTTTGATGTTTATAGAAAGACGATTGTTTGAAGCAACAGTTACTTTCAAAGACGCATTTTCGTCATCACCTTTAAAAAAACAAAGCGTATCCTTTGAGCTGTTAAAACCAAAATCTTTTGGTGATGCAATTGAGTATCGCCCATCTGAAACAACATAATTATTCATGTTTAAATCAATAACCAATTGTTTGTTTTGATACTTATATTTTAGTTGTGTTCCGTTTAATTCGGGCGTTAAATGCGGGTTTAAATAAAAACGGTTATATAACGGGTTAACGCCGTAAACAGCCTGGTATAAGCCAACAATAGTTAAACCATTGCCTGATAAAATATCATCGCCACGGCCATCCTGTTTTTGCCGGCCATATCGCTGAAAGGCAAGCCCGTCTTTTGCATACTGATCCAATACATTCTTTACATATTTAACTGCCAGTTCAGGTTTATAAGATGCATAAGCTTTAACGCCCAATGCGCCCCACGATAAAAAGATATCGCCGTTTTCATAATTGGGAAAGGGAAACTGCCAATCGTTGCCTTCACCCGGCGCATAAGAATACAAACACAAAGGCCAGAAAAATAATTTTTCTTTCTGCATTTGTGTTT
>NZ_JBQCIT010000058.1:0-95041 GCF_051953455.1 Parafilimonas sp.
AAGTGCTGAGCGCGGAAAAAATTATAGATGCAGATATCGTAACGGTTTTAAGCTTTATGGGCAATTTACCTTTGCGCAATAAATGGCAGGACGGCGTGATAAAAGTGGACAATATAAATCACCCCATTTATCATTTGGGCATTAAATTCAGAATTGTTACAAAACAAGGCAGTACCGTTTTTTATTCAAGCTCTTTTGAAGACAAGGGTGACTTTTTTTGTTTAAGCGAAACAGATGAGCGCAAGACTCAAAGTTTATTTGTGACATTAAAATCCATAGCGGAAAATAAAACCCTTGTTGTATTTGATCTGTATTTACGCGATACCTTTATTAACCGTGTTGCATTTCCATATTTCTATAAAAAGAAGCTTAGTAAAAGCTTTGATACTTCCTTAAATAATCTTGCAAATTTGATTGCAAACGGATAAGATATATTACATAAGTTGTTTTAAACCTCATCTATACGCTTTGCTTTTAAACAAAAATTGAAAGCATTCATTTCTGTTATGTAATTCCGCGTTTTAGTTATTTCTGCCGGTTACATGTGTGAGAACTTTGTGATACAAAAGCAAAGAAAATAATCATTCATTAAAAAGAAAACATGAAAAAAGTTTTGATTACAGGCGCCAATAAAAGCATTGGCTTTGAAGCTGCCAAACAGTTATTGCAAAAAGAATGGTATGTGTATTTGGGAAGCAGGGATATAGACAAAGGCCTGGAAGCAGCAGCACAGCTACAAGCGGAAGGCTTAACCAACGTGGAAGCGATTGAAATAGATGTTACCAGCGATGCATCGGTAAAAGCTGCCCGTGAAACAATAGGTAATAAAACGGATGTATTGGATGCACTGGTTAATAACGCAGGCATCAGCGGTGGCTTACCCCAAACAGCACTGGAGGCCACGATGGAGCAGTTTAAAACAGTATTTGAGACTAACGTTATGGGGGTGGTTAGAGTAACACAGGCGTTTACAGACCTGGTTAAAAAATCCGGTGAACCACGCATTGTAATGGTGAGCTCCAGCCAGGGTTCGCTTACACTGGCCAATGATCCCAATGGTAAATATTATCATCATAAAGGAGCGGTGTACCAGCCTTCAAAAGCAGCCTTAAATATGTATTCCCTTATTTTGGCGTATGAGCTGCGGGACACGCCGGTTAAGGTCAATATAATTGATCCGGGTTTCACTAAAACCGATTTTAATAATCACCGTGGCACAGGCACGGTGGAAGATGCTGCGGCGCGTGTGGTGAAATATGTATTGATTGATAATAACGGGCCGACAGGGAAATATGTTAGTGAAGAATACAATCCTGCAACAGGAGAAATTCCCTGGTAGATTCTTATCCTGCGGGTGATGTTAAGCTGCGCAAATTATTCAATACATTCTTTGCACAAACTGCATCATCCGCTGGATATAATTAATTATATTAATTTTCAGTTATGGAAAAAATAAGCGGCGCCAACAGGATCAATTCTATATCAGAATCGCACAGGTTGCTGGGTTTACCAAAACCATTGCACCCGTTAATCAGTATAATGGACACATCAGCCGTAACAATTGATTTACGCAAACTGCCCAATCCGCATGTGCTGAATTTTTATAAAATATCGTACAGAACAAAACTCAGCGGTAAAATGCGATATGGACAGGGTTATTATGATTTTGAAGAAGGCAGCTTACTGTTTGCAAGCCCTAACCAGGTTGTGGGCACAGATAATGAAGGAATAACGGAAGAGCAACCTGTGTATGGTTATACATTGCTTGTTCACCCGGACTTTTTTTTAGGTTATCCATTATCACGAAAAATAAAACAATATGGGTTTTTCTCGTATGCCGTTAATGAAGCATTGCATTTATCGGAGAAAGAAAAGGAAACTATTATTGCTATTTTCAAAATCATTGAAGAGGAGCTCAACAACCGCATAGACGATTTTAGCCAGGATGTTTTAATTGCCCAGATTGAATTGCTGCTCAATTATGCCAACCGTTTTTACAAGCGCCAGTTTATCACACGCAAGGCAGCAGGCAATGATACTTTGCAAAAAATGGAAGACGTATTGGATGATTATTTCAACAGCGAAAAAAGTTTGCAGCAGGGTATTCCAACAGTTCAATACCTGGCAGAACAATTAAATATTTCTGCAGGTTATTTAAGCGATATGCTGCGTTCGCTTACAGGACAGAATGCGCAGCAACTGATACATCATAAACTCGTGGAGAAAGCAAAAGAAATATTATCTACTTCCGATGCTTCTGTTGCGGAAGTGGCGTACCAGCTTGGTTTTGAACATCCGCAGTCTTTCAGCCGGTTGTTTAAAACAAAAACAAAACAATCGCCGCTGGAATTTAAGAGAAGCTTTAACTGAACACTTTCTTATCCTGGTTTTTAAGCGCCGCCTGCTTATTCAGCTGCCGCATCATTATCAAACCGTTTAAGTTCTGTTACGCTGCCATCAATAAATGTGAGTTTCACAGCAATGAACTTTGTTGAAGAAGGCGCATCAACATAAATATCCTCCTGCATTTCCGGTATGCCGCCTTTCGTCCAGGGCTGAACCGGAAATGTTTGAGATAATGATTCGTT
Organism: Parafilimonas sp.; assembly: GCF_051953455.1. NCBI lineage: Bacteria > Pseudomonadati > Bacteroidota > Chitinophagia > Chitinophagales > Chitinophagaceae > Parafilimonas > Parafilimonas sp. Next base: position 2,589 of record NZ_JBQCIT010000058.1, read on the forward strand.
GTTTAAAGAATAATTAATCGCTTTAATCACATCCCTGTTACTTAACAATGAAGTAAAATAAACAAGCAACCGGTTATCGTATTTTTGAAAGCTTACCCAATTCATCTGTGCAAGATTTTTCTTTACACTTATGATTCTTTCTTTCTGCGTATCAAGCATAAAACTAAATGGCCCCTGCTCCTGCCCTTTCGTATCAATATATTTTACACTTACCGGGTATTGCCCGTTTTTTAAACGGCCAACAAACATATTCGGATCTGGTATTTCCCTTCCGGAACGCTGGTAACCGGTTAAGCCAGTAGCACGATAGCCGGTGTCGTTATTAAATTTATAATAGATCTTCACGGCCGGCTCGCCAATATTCGTGTACAAATGCCAGCCATCATTTGCCAGCATGTAAATCATTTCAACCTGGCTTTTTAATGCTGCTGTTGCATAACCTGCCTGCTTTAATCTTGAAACAGCATCTTTTGTTTGTTGTATTGCAATTGCTTTATCTATGTAATATTTTTGATTATAGCCCAGCGAATCCAGGTGAAGAAATTCGGCCAGGTAAGTTTGCTCCAGTGATTTTTCCGTTAAAGATCTCTCCCCCAGTTTGTCCTGCGAATATTCATTGCTTAACTCATAAAATGCGGGTGCAAAATCCGGGTATTGTTTTACCAGTTGCAGCAGGCTTGTAATAGCAACCTCCCTGTCTGCCAGCAAAGCATTTGCAAACATTGTTACCACGGTTGCATGTGTTGAAAGCAATGCCTTGTATTCCTGGCGCGCTGCATTTATACCTTCCTGCGATTTAAGCATCGACTGGTAACTTAAATGCGGATCGATATAAGACAGGTTGAACTTAAGATATTGCTTATACGATTTTTGTGCGTTTGCAAAGTCTCCGCTTAATTCAAACATTTTAGCGTTGCGGTAATAGTCCTTCGGTGTTGAAGAATGGGCAATATTTTCATTGGAACTTTTTTTCCAGATGCCGAAAGCCATCGCCGCCGCCAATATCAATAAGAGCGGCAATACAAGTTTACGGTTAAAAACAAAAAGCTTTTTACGCAGGTTGATTGATTTGATCAGCCTTTCAATATCAAACTTCCAGCGTGAATCTGTAATTTCTATCGCCTGCCATTTACACAAATCTTTTATATCATCTGGTAATGCACCGGCATCAGGCATGCGGGCATCTTCAAGCAATACAGGAATTAATTTTACTTTTCTTTTAATGGCAAGGCTTATCTCTTTGCGCACAAAATCATCAGTATTATCTAATCGCCTGTTGCCTGCACTGTCTTTACAATTAAGCCAGGTATTACCAATCAGTATAAGCAAATAACGCGATTGGTCCAATGCCTGTGTAATTACCTCTGTAAAATCTGAGCCTGTATTAATTTTTGTTACATCAATAAATATATTATTCTCTCCAAATTCCGATGCAAGCGCATCCGCTATCCGGCCTGCATAGCCGCTCGTATCCTCCCGCCTGTAGTTAATAAATATTTTAGAGGAGTCTTTCATAATATTTAAACGAAAACAATTTTATACGGTTTATTTCTCATAAAGCACAGCGGAAATATGTGTTGAAGCATAGGTTATACTCCAAAGATAAATCACACTGTAATAAACATAACCATAAACAATTGATTGTTTCTACCGCAGTAAAAATCCAATTACGCTGTTCTGCACCACAATTGTGTTTCTTTTCACACCTAACTTTGCCGCAGAACATAAAAGCATTCATGGCAACAGCACCTCCGCAAAGCAGCAATATTGGAACGAAACAAAAAGCTCTCGAAATAAACCTTGACCCCAAGGTATACGGCACCTTTGCTGAAATAGGTGCCGGGCAGGATGTGGCAGCTAACTTTTTTAAAGCCGGTGCCTCATCGGGCACTATCGCTAAAACCATGTCGGCGTATGATATGATTTTCTCCGATGAAATTTATGGCGCTGATACAAAAAAACGTTACGTAAGCGAGAGCAGGCTTATAAAAATGCTTGATAAAGAATATGGGCTGTTGATTGAACGCCTTCAGAAACAGCGCGGCACTTCCTCCACGTTCTTTGCGTATGCCAATACGATTACGGCGCTTAACTATCATAAAACAAATATGGGCCACGGCTGGATGGGCGTACGTTTTCAGTTAGAGCCCAATGGCGCTTATAATAATGTGGTACTGCATGTAAAGCTGCTTGATAATGATAACAACCTGCAGCAGCAGGCGGTGGGCATATTGGGCGTAAACCTTATTTATGCCTGTTTCCGGTATTACCAGAATCCAACCCTGTTTTTACTTTCATTAAGAGATGATCTTTCAAAAGACCGCATCCAGATTGACATGATCCGTTTTGAAGGCCCGGATTTTATAAAGGTTGACAACAGGCTGATGAGCCTTCACCTGGTAAAACTTGATTTTTCCGATGCTGCCGTGTTTGGTCCTGATGGAAAGAACCAGCAGCCAAGCGAAGTATTATATAAAAAACATATCATGGTAGTGCGTGGCCGTTTCAGGCCGCTGATCAATGTGCATATAGATATGCTTAAAACCGGCATGAAGCAGTTCCTGGAAGAACCGGATGTTGATTCAACTAATGTGGTGGTGCTTACAGAGCTTACGTTGCAGGCGCTGAAAGAACGCAATTCGAATGAGCTGGATGCAGATATAGACGAAAAGGATTTTCTCGACCGCGTTGACATTTTATGTTCGCTTGGGCAAACAGTGATGATATCCAATTTTCATGAATATTATAAACTGGTATCTTACCTGTCCACCATCACCAAACTTAAAATGGGCGTGGTGCTGGGCTATCCCAATCTTGAATATATTTTTTCTGAAGAACATTATACCAATCTTCCGGGCGGCATACTGGAATCTTTTGCAAGATTGTTCAGCCGAAATGTAAAGTTGTTTATTTACCCCACCATGCGCAATGGCATTATTCAAAACTGCCTGCAGTTTCAGCTTCCGCCACATATAATCGACCTTTATCATTATCTCCTTGCCAATAATAAGATTGAAGACATTCCGGACTATAATAAAGACAACCTGAATGTTCAGCCGGATAAGGTGCTTGAGCTCATAAAAGCTGGCGCTCCCGGCTGGGAAGAATTTGTGCCGGAGGAAGTGGCTGACATGATAAAAAGCCGCTGCCTGTTTGGTTATCCCTGTGAAGTAAAGACAGAAGGTTAAATGTTCATGGGGTCAATTGTTATAAAATATTTTGTGCATCAAATTAATGCATAAACCATCCAGCCCTGCAATTCATGCAATCGGTTGATTTTTTTATGCAAACTACCCTTTCCTATTTAAAAATTCCTTTACTTTAAAGCCTTTAAAATATTTACTAACTAAAGCCATACGATGAAAAAAACGATTTGCCTTGCATTGCTTGCTGCTTTTATCTCTTACACGCATGCCCAACAAATTACGCCAACACCGGAACAGGTAAAAACGCTTACTTCAAAATGGACGGGGGAACGCTTTGCCGATGGCCGTCCCAAAACATCAGACCGTCTTTTGGAGCGCCTGAAAAATGTATCGCTCGAAGAAGCCTGGGGATACCTGCGCAACAAAGGCTATCAAAACCAGTTTGAAGGCGATTGGATGGTTATACGCCCGGACAGCGTTATGACGGGCCGCGTGGTTACTGCACAATACATGCCGCTGCGCCCGGATTACGACAGTGCCGTTAAAGCCCAGGGCAAAAGCCAGGGACGCATCGGCTCACCCAACTCATGGCCGATAGATGTGCTGCAAAACGGTGATGTGTATGTTGCCGACAGTTATGGTAAAATTGTTGATGGCACTTTGATCGGCGATAACCTCGGCAATGCCATTTATGCCAAATCCGGGCGCGGTGTAATTTTCTATGGCTCCGTTCGCGATGTGGAAGGGCTTGAGGAAATACAGGGTTTCAACGGCTGGATAAAAGGCTACGACCCTTCTTACATTCAGCAGATGATGCTGGCCGGCATTAATGTGCCCATCCGCATTGGCCGCGCCACCGTAATGCCCGGCGATGTAGTGCTGGCAAAAAAAGGCGGCATTGTATTTATACCGGCCCAATACCTTGAAGACCTGGTGCTGAATTCCGAATTTGTAATGCTGAGGGATGACTTTGGCCACCAGCGCCTGCGTGAAGGCAAATACACCCCGGGACAGATAGACCAGCAATGGACGAATGATATTAAAAAAGATTTCCTGCAATGGCTGGGCGCACAGAAAGACCTTCCAATGACAAAAGAAGAACTGGATAATTATATGAAGGAACGGAACTGGTAGCGTCTTCCAAACCCCTCCCGAAGGGAAGGGTTTCCAACACCAAAATTTAATAAACCATTTCAATAATCACGCTCTTTGAAGTCCTTCCCTCCGGGAAGGATTTAGGATGGGCTTCTTAAAACATTACCAATATGACTCCTGCACAAAAAATTCTAACAAAGCTTGGTTTAAAAGAACCGGAAAACAATGAAGCAGCTATTCAAAAAGAACTGCAGCAACATGAAAATTCACGCCGCTCCTTTTTCAAAAAAACAGCTATGGGCGGCATTGCGCTTGGCGGCGCTTTTATGTTTTCACCGGTGGAAGAACTGGTAGCGCAAAGCACACAAAAAGTAAACCGCAACTCTGCGCCATCCGATCTTAAGATAACAGACATGCGTTATTGTGTTACTACGGTTTTAGGCAGAACTGCCATAATCCGCATAGATACCAACCAGGGTATTTATGGTTTAGGTGAAGTACGCGATGGCGCCGATGAACGTTATGCCCTTATGCTTAAAAGCCGCATACTCGGCATGAACCCGTGTAATGTGGAACAGATATTCAAATTCATAAAACAATTTGGCGGGCAAAGCCGGCAGGCAGGCGGTGTTTGTGCGGTAGAGATGGCGCTGTGGGATATTGTTGGCAAAGCCTATAACGTGCCTGCATGGCAACTGCTGGGTGGACGGTACCGGGATAAGATCCGCTTATATGCCGATACGCCCGAAGCAGGTTCCCCGGAAGAACAGAAAAAATTAATTAATTACCGGTTGAACGAACAGGGTTATACCTGGCTGAAGATGGATTTAAGCATTAATGAACTGAAAGGCGTTGAAGGCGCGGTTGTTAATAATAAATTCTGGGAGAACGGCAGGGGCGATTTACAACAGTGGGGCGATATGAGTAACCCAATGTCGTATGCCAATACAGCGCATCCTTTCACTCAAATACAAATAACAGATAAAGGTTTGGACGAGCTGGCTAAACTGGTTGATAATGTTCGCAGCATGGTGGGTTACAGTATCCCATTGTCAACAGACCACTACGGCCACTTTGATGTAAACAATGGCATCCGTTTGGGCAAACGCATGGAGCAATACAGGCTGGCCTGGCTGGAGGATGTGATTTCCTGGGAATATACCGATCAATGGAAAACCTTATCGGACGCACTGGAAACACCCTGTGTTACCGGGGAAGATATTTACCTGCTCAAAAATTTTAAACCGCTGATAGATATCCATGCAGTAGATATTGTGCATCCTGACCTGGCTTCATCCGGTGGTTTGCTTGAAACCAAACGCATAGGCGATTATGCGGAAGAACATGGTGTTGCCATGGCCATGCACCAGGCCGGCACGCCTATATCTTTTATGGCAAACGTGCATTGTGCTGCCGCCACGCAAAACTTTTTAGCACTTGAACATCATTCCATCGATTTACCCTGGTGGGAAAGCCTGGTGAAGACCACCGACGGAAGACCGCTGATTACAAAAGGCTTTGCCAATCTTCCGCTTACAGCTCCCGGCCTGGGTATTGAGCTGAATGATGAAGTGGTGAAACAGCATTTACATCCAAAAGATAAAAGCTATTTTGAACCTACACCGCAGTGGGACGATAAGCGTTCGCATGACAGGATATTCAGTTAAGCCAATCTCTGGATGAGTTGGTAAACTCAAATATTTAAACATCATTAATCACGAAGCCTCTCACCCCCTCTCGATTGCAGAGGGGTTTGGGGGGTGAGGTTTACACATGAACAATTCAATCGCGCCATCACGCTGGTACCGTTTAATTCCCGTAGCATTTATTACCTATAGCCTGGCTTATTTAGACAGGGCCAATTTTGGTTTTGCCGCCGCCGGTGAAATGGCACATGACCTGGGCATTACGGCCGCAACATCCTCTTTATTGGGTTCGCTTTTCTTCCTCGGCTATTTCTTCTTCCAAATTCCCGGGGCGCATTATGCCGCCAATAAAAGTGCAAAGAAATTAATATTCTGGTCGCTCATAGCCTGGGGCACCCTTGCTGCCGCAACAGGCCTCGTAAGTAACATTACCATTCTCATTATTATAAGGTTTATGCTCGGTGTTGTGGAGAGCGCAGTAATGCCTGCCATGATTATTTTATTAAGCCGCTGGTTTACCAAACAGGAGCGTTCGAGGGCCAATACATTTCTAATACTGGGTAACCCTGTTACCGTTTTATGGATGTCAATTTTGTCGGGTTATTTAATTCATTCGGTAGGCTGGCGCTGGATGTTTATACTGGAAGGGCTGCCCGCCATTATCTGGGCGTTTTTCTGGTGGCGGCTGGTAAATGATAAGCCAGCTAATGCCAACTGGCTTACGGACGAAGAAAAACAGGCTGTTGAATCGGCCCTGCAAAAAGAACAGCAGGGCATAAAGCCTGTAAAAAATTATGCAGCCGCATTCAAATCAAAAGCCGTAATTCTCTTAAGCCTGCAATATGCATTGTGGAGCATAGGCGTTTATGGTTTTGTAATATGGCTGCCTTCTATCATTAAAGCAGCACCGCACATGAGCATGATAGAAACCGGCTGGTTGTCTTCCCTGCCTTATGCTTTTGCAATAATAGGCATGATAACAATTTCCTATTTTTCTGACAAAACCCTTAAACGTAAAATATTTATATGGCCTTGTTTGCTTATAGCTTCACTGGCTTTTTATGGTTCTTATTTAGTTGGTACCAATAATTTCTGGCTATCCTTCACCCTGCTGGTAATTGCCGGCATGATGATGTATGCGCCCTATGGTCCTTTCTTCGCTATCATAACTGAAATATTACCGGCCAATGTTACGGCAGGCGCTATTGCGCTAATCAACAGTTTTGGAGCGTTGGGTTCTTTTGTTGGTTCTTATATTGTGGGCTATCTCAACGGAACCACAGGCAGCTTTGGCGCATCGTATATTTTTATGGCTGGTTCTTTATTTATAGCTGCGATTGTTACAATTATTGCGATAAAAAAGAAAGAGTAATTAAAGAAGTGATATAACTATCAGCCAGATCCGGCGTTATAATTAAATGGCTGCATTAATTGATTAGTGGTAATACATGTTAAGCAGAATCAAATTTCCTTTGCTTAAAAATTACTGCTATGAAAAAATACTTACTGGTTATTGCTTTCATTATAGGTGCTTTTTATGACGCCAGCAGCCAGGCCCTTCGTTTGCCGGGCAATACCAATATTGTTTGCCTTACCGGCAGAAAAGTTGGCGTTACTCAAATTGAAATACATTACAGCGCACCCGGCGTAAAAGGCCGTGAAGGAAAAATTTACGGCACCAATATAGTGCCTTTCGGTTACGAGGTATTAGGCTACGGTTCAACCGTGGCTTCGCCCTGGCGGGCAGGCGCCGATGAATGCACTACCATGTCTTTTTCAACTGATGTAAATATCAACGGCAAAACATTGCCCGCAGGTAAATATGCTTTTTTTATTGAGGTGCAGGCCGACAGCAGCGTGCTCATCTTCAATAAAAACACGAAAGAATGGGGTAGTTATTTTTACCGGCAAGAATTAGATGTATTGCATGTGCCTACGGTGCAGCAAAAAAATTTACCGGAGTTGCAGGAAAGATTGGTGTATGAATTCAGTAATCAAACCGATAGTTCAATTGATATTAACCTTAAGTGGGAAAGATGGAGTTTTCCTATACATGTATCAGTTGATCGTAAACGCACCGTGCTGGAAAATATCCGTGAACAAATGAGCGGCGCCATCGGTTTTGACCCGGCAAGCCTTGAAGCGGCTGCGCAATGGTGCGTTGCCAATGATACTAATTACCATGAAGCCCTTAACTGGATTAATACTGCAACCGATCCCAATCTTGGCGGAAGAAATTCATTCAATGCGCTTTCTACAAAAGCATCGATTTTAAGAAAACTGGATAAAAATGAGGAAGCAGACAGCATTATGAAAACGGCAGTTGCCAATGCCACACCGCTGGAATTGCATTTTTATGGAAGGCAGTTAATGAACGAACATAAACTACAGGAAGCACTCGATATATTTCGTCAAAACTATACGAAACAAAAAGGTGCATGGCCGACAAATGTGGGCATGATGCGTGTTTATTCAGCTATGGGTGATTATAAAAAAGCACTGGAGCATGCAAAAGCAGCCTTAAAGCAGGCAACCGGTGATGCCGACAAAAAATTTTTAGAAACAGCCATACAAACATTGCAGGAAGGAAAGCCCATTTGATTTTGCTGTCGCCCCGTTATACCGGTATTGCTGTAATTATGCTTACTTTGTTTTACAACAAATCCAGTTTAGCTTATGAAAAAACTCATCTGCATTTTCTTTGTGTGTGCAGTATCTGCAGCAGCCTTTGCGCAGCAACCATTGGATACACTCAGCTATCTTCAAAACAATCCAAACGTTTATGCTTTAATTGTAAAACAAAATAACAGCGTTTTATACAGCCGGTATTTTAATGGTTACACCCGTGACAGTTTATTTAACGATCAGTCGTTAACCAAAAATGTAATGGCCATTTTAACAGGAATTGCCATTGACAAAGGTTTCATTTCTTCAGTTAACCAAAAAATTGTTGACTATTTCCCCGAACTTAAGAATGATACGGATAGCCGCAAACAAAACGTTACCATTGCTGATATAATGAACCAGGCTTCAGGGTTATATCATGAAAATCTCGAACGTCTTGACCTGTTTTTAAAATTGCCCAATCCTTCGGCTTATACTTTACAGCAACCCACGACGGCAGACCCGGGTGCAGAATGGCATTATAATAATGCGGCCACGCATTTGCTGTCGCTGATACTTTCCAAAGCCACAAATATGGATACTTATTCATTCGCCAAAAAAATGCTGTTTGAGCCACTCGGCATAACACATACCGGCTGGATGAAAATGCCTGATGGCTATTATGATGGCAGCGGTTTACTAAGCATGCGCCTGAATACAGAAGATCTTTTAAAGATAGGCCAACTGCTGTTAAACAAAGGCATGCACAAGGGTAAACAAATTGTTCCCGAAAACTGGGTGCAGCAGTTACTGGCTCCGGGCAAAACCTATAAAAGTTACTGGGGCTTTCCGCAATCAGATTATGCTTTAACTTTTTATCATTTTACATACAACCATACAAATGTTATTTATGGCATGGGCTGGGGCGGGCAGTTTATCGTCATCATCCCTTCGCTGTATGCCATTATAGCCATCAACGAAAATATTGCGGATGCCAATGCTATCAACCAGTCCATCGCATTCCAGCAACAAATATTTCCGGTTATTTTCAGCATGCTGAAAAAATAACAGCGGCCTCTTGCAAATACGGCTCACTGCACAATTCTCTATCTTCATGCGCAAATATCTGCACCGGCATGAATTATAATTTTGATGAGCTTATTCCGCGTAACAATACCAACTCAGTAAAATGGGATTTATCAACTAGTGAAAATGTATTACCCATGTGGGTAGCTGATATGGATTTTAAAACAGCGCCACCCATACTTGAAGCATTAAACAAGCGCGTACAGCACGGCATATTTGGATACACCGTAACACCACCGGCATTTTATGAAGCCATCCTATACTGGTGGCAAACCAGGCATCATTTTCAACTGGAAAAAGATTGGATAATACCGGTACCGGGTATCATTCCTGCGCTTTCGGTTATTATAAGGGCCTTTGCAAAACCCGGCAACAAAATAATTGTACAATCACCGGTATATAACCATTTCTTTATCTCCATTAACAACTGCGGCTGCGAAGCGCTTTGCAATAATCTTATTTATGAAAACGGTGAATATAAAATTGATTTTAACGACCTCGAACAAAAAGCCGCCGATCCGGCTGCCAAACTCCTGTTGTTATGCAACCCGCACAATCCTGTGGGAAGGGTGTGGGGTAAAGATGATCTTCTACAAATAAATACCATTTGCCGAAAGCATAATGTATTGGTGGTATCTGATGAAATACATTCCGATCTTGTTTATGATGGCTTCACACATACACCGTTTGCTTCCGTTAATGAAGCGGCATTAATGCATTCCATTACCTGCGCTTCGCCCAGCAAAACTTTTAACCTCGCCGGCATACAGGTGGCCTATATGATTGTTGCCAACGCTACCATTCGCAAACAACTGGAAGCCGTATTAAATGAGCAGGATACAACTTTTCTGAATGTATTTGCATCAGAAACTTTAATTGCTGCCTATAGTTATGGTGAAGGTTGGCTGCGGCAATTGAAGCAATATTTATATGCGAACTATGAATACCTGGTTGCCTTCATCAGGAAAGAATTACCACAGCTAAAAGTGTTGCCGCTGCAGGCCACTTATCTTGTTTGGATTGATTGCACGGCGTTACATCAATCTTCGGAAACCATAGCAGAAATATTATTGAATAAACACCAGTTATGGGTTAATGCCGGCACCATGTATGGCGCCAGCGGTGAAGGCTTTATCCGCCTGAACATAGCCACACCAAAGGTTTTGCTGGAAGAGGGTTTAAATAAATTGAAGGCGTTTGTGGGGAGTTTGTAAGAAAATTGTAACACAAGCCCACCATCAAATAATCAAGCCTCATTCATCTTCACAATCATCCTTCTGAAAACTTGCTACCCATTGTTTAAAAAATTCACGGGATGATTGAACAGTGTTCTTCATCCATCAAGCCATCTGCCCAAAAGCAAGGTGGATATTTTTATGTATTGCGCATTTCCTGATGATGGCTGCATCCTCCTACATATAATATAAAGCCAGCCCGCTTCCCAGGCTCCTGATCGTCATCTTCATGAAATAAATATTGCCATTAACCTAAACTCAGTTTAGGTTAGCTTAAACCATATTATTGTATTCAGGCGAACCGGGTTTGCCAAATACTTCCCTGAACCTTGCCAGGTATTTCCCTATTACATCAAACTCAATATTTACAATCGTTCCTTTCTTAACATGCTGCATGTTTGTATGCGTGTAAGTATAGGGTATTACAGCCACTTTAAAGCTGTTGAATTTTATGTCGAAAACGGTAAGGCTTATCCCATTTAAACATACAGAACCTTTCTCAATTATAAGATGGGTGAATTCGGCGGGCACCTGGAAACGGTATTCCCAACTGCCCTCTTTTTGTTCAACTTCAATGCAGGAAGCTGTTGCATCCACGTGTCCCTGCACCAAATGGCCATCAATCCTGCCATTCATCTGCAGGCATCTTTCCATATTTACCTGCGTATTTTTTTGCCAGGACAAAAGATTGGTTTTAGACAGTGTTTCTTCAATGGCAGTTACACAGTGCCTGTTGTTTTGAACGGCTTCCACCGTAAGGCAAACACCGTCGTGGCTAACGCTCTGATCAACTTTAAGCTCGTTTGAAACCGGCGATGCAATCCAGAAACTTACATTAGTGCCTTTCTTTTCAATTGCTTCAATAGTGCCGGTTGTTTCAATAATTCCTGTAAACATGTTTGCAAATTTCAGGTTTACTGCGGTTTTTTAGGCATTAGCGCTTTGGGCCGTGCCGTGTCGGCTGCCGGTTTATTAAGCGGGTTATTTTTTCCTGAAGGGTTTTTGGTTTTATTGCTGGGGTTTACCTCCTCTCCTGTAGGCGATTTTTCGTTATCATATAAACCCTCGGTATTACTTTCAGGAGCAATACTTTCCGGGTTCGTATTATCGTAGCCCTGTTCGTAATCAGAAGATTGCCCTGTGCCCGTATTATCGCCCTGTGCACCTAAATCCATCTGGCTGTTATTAATATAATCATAACTCGGTTCGTTCAGGTTTACATCAGGTTTTGCAAACCCTGCCGTATCAGAATAAGGGAGTGTTTTATCTTTTTCCACCTTATTATAAAAATAACCCCAAACCGGCAACGCCGCTGAAGCGCCCTGGCCGTTTGTCGTGCTGCTGAAACGGATAAACCTGTCGTCGCAACCCGACCAAACGCCGCAAAGCAACTGTGGAGTATAACCAATAAACCAGGCATCACTGTTATCATTAGTGGTGCCTGTTTTGCCGGCGATGGAGCCTTTCACGCCATAACTCCACATCCTTCTCCCAGTACCCGCTTTTACTACGTTTTCCATCATGCTGATAACAAAATAGGCGGTAACATCGCTTATAACTTCCTTGCGTTGGGAAGTACGTGTTTCCAGCACATTACCGTTTTTATCTTCAATACGGGTGATATACATGGGCTGCACGTTAAAACCCCTTCCGGGAAACATGCTGTAGGCCTGCAGCATTTCGTATAAAGAAATTTCGCAGGAGCCCAAGGCGATGGAAGGGTAAGGATCAATCTTAGCCTTCACATTACAGTTCTTTAAAAAAGATACAAAACGCTGAGCACCCTGGTTATCCTTGTCGCCACCCAACTGTTTCATAATATAAGCTGTGGCGCAGTTACGGCTCCAGGTGAGGGCCGACATCATCGGCATTGTATTGCCGGTACAGGAAGCCGCCGTGGCAGGCACCATACCATACTGGCCAAAACTTTGCTGCTGATCAACCACCATGGTGTTGGGCGTAAAGCCTGCCTCCTCAATTGCCAGGCTGTACAATAAAGGTTTTATGGTTGAACCCACCTGCCGGCGCGTGTTGATATTTACATGGTCGAATTTAAAATTCTTAAAGTCAATCCCGCCAACCCAGGCTTTAATATGGCCGCTTAGCGGGTCCATCGACATGAAGCCGCATTCAAGCATCTGCCTTGAATATTTGATGGAATCATAAGGCGTCATCACCGTATCCTTTTCACGATTATTGTTCCAGGCAAAAACCTTCATATTTGTTTTTTTCTGAAATGATTTGCGGATGTCTGCTTCAGAAAGGCCGGCTTCTTTTAAATTCCTCCAGCGGTCGCTGGCTTTCATGGCTGCCTCCAGCACGTTTTCATGGCCTTTCCACACCGATCCTGTTTTTATATCTCTTTGTGAATTGAGGATTTTCTGCATATACGCCATGTGTTTGGCCACGGCTTCCTCAGCATATATCTGCATTTTGGGATTGATGGTTGTATATATTTTCAAACCATCAAGGTAGAGGTTGTAATTTTCGCCATTTGGTTTTGTATGCGTTTTGCACCATCGCTTCATTTCCTCGCCCAGCACCATCCTGAAATAAGGCGCCAGGCCTGTATTTTCATTCAGCTTTCTATAATTAAGTACGATAGGTTTTGCAGTTAATGCACCAGCCTGCGTTTGTGTGATAAAGTTGCTGTTCACCATTTTATTAATGATGAAATCCCTTCTTTCTTTTGCCCTTGCCGGGTATAAACGCGGATTATAAGCGGTGGGCGCATTTACCATGCCTATTAAAGTGGCTGCCTCTTCAATAGAAAGCCTGTCAGGCTCTTTTTGAAAAAATGTTTTGGCCGCATTGCGGATGCCATAAATATTATCGCTGAAAGGAACGGTATTGAGATATAAAGTAATGATTTCTTCCTTGGTGAAATTGCGCTCCAGCTTTATAGCGATAATGCCTTCCTTTATTTTTTGCGGAATCCTCGTAAATATGCTGCTGGTTTGCCAGTTACTCGTAAAAAGATTTTTTGCGGTTTGCATGGTAATGGTGCTGCCGCCACCCTGGCTGCCCAATAAAAAAACGGCACGTGCTACCGATTTGGGGTCAATACCGCTATGTTCATAAAAACGTTCGTCTTCTGTTGCCACTAATGCCTGCACCGCATATTTGCTGATGTCGGCATATTTTACATTTATCCTGTCCTGTATTAAATATTTGCCCATCAGGGTACCGTCATCTGCAAACACCTGGCTGGCGAGTGATGCCGAAGGGTTTTGCAATTCTTCAATAGATGGCATTTTACCCAGCAGGCCAAAGTCTGCCGCCACAATTAATAACACACCCAGGAAAATTCCTATAAAAAATACTCTCCATAAAATTTTTACAGAGGTTTTTATCCCTGATGTTTTCTTTTTTGCATTCCTGCCCATAATTGAAATTAAAATTTGCCCGGTAAAACTTTCTCCAGCATTTCCCTGTAACCGGTTAAATCTTTAGTGTCGTTTAAAATATCAAGATTAGACTGACTTATAATTGTAAAGCTATACTTTTCGGGTTTTAACCAGGGAATAATTGAAGCCGGCGCTTTAGGTTTAACTTTTTCTGAATAAATAAGCGCCGCTGCTGCATCACTAAAAGGTCCTAAAAGTACAATGCTTAATGAATCGTTGATTTTGGAGGAAGCGATATTTATCTTCTGGTTATAGAAATTTATCTGGTTATAACGGTTAAATGCATTACGGGTTTCGTTGGCATATACGGGATCAACCTTGTTTAAAATGATACCTACAAACTGCTGATCTGAAGCGTTGAAAACATAAGAACGCACTGTGGCTTTCATTTCTTTTGCAGAATCAACATTTGTTTTAACAGCCTGCCCTTTCTTTTCAACCACAGAATCTACCTTCAGTTCTTTCTTTTCATCCACCTTGTCCACTTTGTTTAAAGTTACCACACGGGATGGTTCGTCTTCCGGCAAACGCGTTACCTGCAGGTTTGTAAGATAATTTTCAATTTCTGAGCGCCTGCGCAAAACATCAATCATGGTTTCAGCCCTTTGTGCCAGCGGCGTGCTGCTAAACTGGGTAGTTAATGAAGTAAGCGTTTCAATAGCTGTGCTGTCTTCCCGTTTCGATATATAATAAATTGATTCTATAAACAGCAGTTGCGGCGTCCAGTGAGAATTGCCATACAAGCTATCAGCAACAGTTTTTGCCGCTTTGGCTTCATCAAATTTGCCTTCTATAAAAAGATTATAAATCCGTTCATATTCTTTTGTGGCGGGATCTTCTTCCGCTGTTTTCTTAGATTTTTTAAGGCTGTTAAGAATAGCGGTAAACTTCCCGTCTTTATACTTTGTGCGCATAATAGATGCAACAGAATCAGCAGAAACTTTTTTGCCCAGTTTATTGTAGCAATAATACAGGTTAAGCAATGCTTCTTCAGCATGTGTATCGTCGGGAAAGCGGGTAAGAAGACTGTCGTAAGCATTGATGGCCGCATTATAATCTTCCAGGTCATCCTGGAATTTTTTACCATTGTTAAAAAAGCCTTCCGCCATTTTTTTGTTTGATTCTTTCAGCTTCTCTTCTGTTAAAGGCAGGTACGACATTAAAACATCGTATGAAATCTGCCCGTTCATAATATTATCCTTAATAGACTTTCCTGCATTAAGCATGGGATCGCCCAATGGTGAATCAGCTATATCCGTATCATTCCCCTCAGGATTGCCCTGGGATGCTGCGGCAATTTGTTTTGATACGGCGGCAATCCTTCTCCAGTTATCTACATCGGGCCGGTTGCCCCAGGTGGAACGGAAACCCGCATAACCGCTGCTTTTTAGAGCATTATTATTAAAATACCAATCGCCCTTGGCCGAAGCCTGTGCAGCAAACAAATCATTTGCCGCTGTATTATTATTGCCTGTGAGCTGAACCGCAGGGTTTATAAATACAGCACTATCTTCATCTTTCAATCCCTGCGCCCTTCTTAACTGCCGCACTGTTTTTTTAATTAAAGCTGTTCGTGCTGCTTCAGGCATACGCGCAACCGATTGTAAGCTATCTTCAGTATTTATAATGGTTACGTTGGCAGCTATTACCTGCAAAGCGGCAAGCCTTGCCGTTAGCCTCGCCTCATCTTCGGCATTGGCAAGATTACCTGCATCAACACTATCGTAGGCTGCTTTGGCAAGAAGGTAATCGGGCCGTACATATTCAAGGTCGCCCAGCAGCATAAAACTGCGGCTGCGCTGCGTGGGGTTATTTACATTGTATTTGATGCTTTGTTTTGCAAACCGGTACGCCTGCTCATAATTATGGCTTTGCATCAACACCTGTGCGGCGGTATAATAAATAAGATCGCGGTAAGCCACATACCTGTCTTTTTTGGCAAGTTTCAGCAAACTTGTAACTTTTTTATCGGTTGCATCAGAAGAATCTTCAGCAGCGTTTATGGCATTGAGGCTGGCATACACCGCCATGTAAGGATCAACGGTATGATCTGCACTTCTTGTAAAATAATCTTCAGCCTCTTTCTTCAATCCTGCGGCCATGAATAACTGCGCTGTTAAAAACTCACGCCTGGCTTTGTCTGGTTTGCCGTCATCCATGCTGGTGGCTTCACTTAAATGATAGGCAGCGCTGTCGTACGTGCCTGATTTATAAAAAAGATAACCGATTGTTTCATGCAGCAATGGCCGCAGGCGTTCGGGAAAATGCGGATCATACCGCAGCATTTCCAGGATAGCAGATGCTTCGTGCGGCTTGTCTTCTTCAATATAATTTTTAGCTATCCATATAATATCTTCATTTCTTTTTGGCTGAGGGCTCAGCAGCTTTTTCTTTTCTTTTGTGGCGATAGAAAATTCGGTGCCTGTTTCGTTACTGCCAACAGGCAAGTCGTAACCTTCATCTTTTGGGGCAAAGGCATAGTTTAAATAGGCAAAAACCCGTTCGGCTGAATCAAAATTTTTGCGCAGGTAATAAGCCCTGCCCATTAAAAGATAAAGGTCATCCACCCAATCGTTCCTCAGGTCGTGCAATAAAATGCCGGCATTGCATTTATAAATTACCGTGTCTATATCATTATCGGCAGCCGTTACATCAAGAGAATAATTGTAATAGGGCAGCAGCTTTGTATAATCGTCTTTAAAAACCTGTTTTGCCCGCTCCACAATTTCGTTTAAGCGCTCGCTGGCATTAAAAACATAGTTATAATGTGTAATGGTATTTTGATAGAATCTTTTTACAGGCCTTATTTTACCGTCCGTTGTTTTTTCAGAACCCAGCGTACGGCTTGCATACTTCTCAGGTTTCTTTAAATCCACGGTAGTGCCCGGTTGCGCATTTGCAGTAAAATGCACATGCATTATCAAAACATATAATAATAAACAACGGGCAAATTGCATGCGGCAAATATTCTAATTATTAACTGAATAAAGGCTGAAATTATTTTAAAATTTGCAGTATTCTTAGTAAACGATTTGCAGCCGGGAAGATTGCTTTTACTGCAATAATAATATCATTAAACAGGTACTACCATTACTTTCCTGTTCTTTTTTAATTTATCGGGCACTGCAAGTAAAATTTCTTTTTTTAATTCATCGATAAGGCGGCGTTTTGAATAGTTGCGGTGTGTGACAATGCTTACTTCCCGCACCGGCACCGGCGCTTTAAAATAACGCAGGTGATTTTTTTGTGCCGCCGTCATATCGAGTGTAGCGAGTTCCGGTAAAATGGTAATGCCGTCATTCAGCTCAACCATGCGGCGCAGGGTTTCAAAACTGCCTGCCTCATATTCAAAATGCGAATGTGTTTTTGATTTTTGCAATTCGCACAACTGTACCATCTGCGAACGGAAACAATGCCCTTCCTGCAACAATAATAATTTGTCGGGATCAATATCTTTTGGCAGCAAATATGTTTTCTTATAAACAGCATTGTTCTTTGAAACATAAGCCAGCATCTCTTCATAAAACAACACATCTTCTTTCACGCCGGTTTCGTTTAAAGGCGTAACAAGAATGCCAGCATCAATTTTACCCTGGCGGAGATTAGCGATAATATTGCTGGTTGTTAATTCATTAATCACCAGTTTTATCTGCTCATGTTTTTTAGTGAAGGATGGAATGAATAAAGGCAGCAGGTAAGGCGCCAGTGTTGGAATGATGCCGAGCTTTAATTCTCCTTTTACAAGGTCTTTTTTCGCATTGATCATTTCATTCAATGCATCTCTTTCTGCTAAAATCTTTTTGGCGTGTTCAATTATTTCAACACCCGGATCTGTGGGTAAAACCGGCTGTTTGCTGCGGTCAAAGATTTTTACGCCTAATTCTTCTTCCAGTTTCTGCACCTGCATGCTGAGCGTGGGCTGCGTTATAAAACATTGCGCCGCAGCTTCTGCAAAATGCCGGTGTGCATCCAGGGCAACGATATATTCAAGCTGGGTAAATGTCATTACAGTGAATTGTGCGCAGTGATAGCGGGTATGCCTAAAGTGTATGGTTGTTACGCTTATGGCCGCTACAATCACCGGGCATAGCAGATATAGATTTTGTCTATAAAAAATGTAAAATTAATCAATTTGACCCGACTGGCTGTTGCAGCAACCTGATGGCTGGTTACAACGTTCTATAATTTAACAATCGGCTATACCAAACCACCCATTAAAGGGTCTGTAATACTTTCCCTGCCTGTTTCCACATGGCCGGCGTATCGTCTTTCATATATTTTATTGCCTTTTATTTTTACACTCACGTCATACCAGTTACTGCTTTCATTAAGATTGACAGGGATAGTTATAATTGCACCTGGTGATAGCGTTTGTGTAATGGTTCCTGTTTTATAAGCATTATCAATGATTTCAATGACCTGCTTTTGCGCAGACATATTTTTTATGCTCAACTCAATATTGCCTGATAAGTTATTGGCGCCGGCCTGCTGATAATTGCAAACAACTTCAGGCAAGGTTTTATTCTTATTACCAATAAATTCCCTATAAAATCCGTTAGGCCCGTTTACACGTAAATGATAATTACCCTCAGCATTTACGGTCCATTCATCGGTGATTGTATCTCCGGGCAACACCACATAATTTCTTGGGGGCAAATCATTTAAAAGATTATAAACAATAAAAGGCGCACCGGTGGTTTTATCACCGAACAAATCTTTCTTATTATCAAACTGCAAACTGAATACATTGTTTTTGAGTTTGCCTTCAACATATAACTGGTATGGTATAGCGCAGGCCGGGCGTGTACCCTTTTCCTGCTTTGGCATGAATGGTGAAGCTGCGGTGTTTGCATTCAATGCTGTAACATCTGCATCCGTTAATTTTTTATAGCCTGATGGCAATGCTTTAAACTGCGCTTTATGAATGCTTTCTAAAAAGGGAATTCTGTTAACAGGCGTTGGCAATGTAATATCCTCACCATTATACGGCCTGAAAACAGAAGTAAGATTTCCGCAAACAGCCCTTCTGAAACCATTCACTTCATTTGAATAAATTTTCCTGCCGGTTTTATGAGAAAGAAAATGTTCCATGAATTGTATGGGTGAAGTAAGATCGCATACTTCTGAATTAACCCATCCGCCACGGCTCCACGGCGATGCAATTACAAGCGGCACCCTGAAACCCAGTCCTACCGGGCCTTCCGCCTGTTCTGACATGCGTTTTGCATCTTTCTGCAGCCAGCTTTGCTGTTTGCTTACAAATTCTTCTTTTGTATTGATGGAAGCGGAAACTTTGCCGCTGTTTTCTTTATACGGGTTTGGTGGAACAAACGGCGGCACATGATCGAAGTAACCATCATTCTCATCATAGTTTAAAATGAAAATGGTTTTCTTCCATACCTCGGGGTTTTGCGTGAGTATATCAAACACTTCACTTAAATACCATGCGCCATACCAGGGCGAACCGGGATGATCGGAGAAATTGGAAGACGCCACAATCCATGAAACAGTTGGCAACCGGCCGGTCTTTACATCCTGCCTTAATTGATATAATATATCGCCTTTAGGAATTTGCATTGTTCGTGTTGTGCCATTATCATCATACGTAATGGTTTCAAGGCTGCGGTAATCTGCATCGTTGCTGTTATTGCAAAACGCTTTTTCATGCAGGTTTTTTTGTAATGATGAAAGCTTTTCGAAGTTTTCGGGCGTGTATTTATTAATTGCATCTTTTACATAATCGTATTTATGCTGCAGGTTTTCAAGTTGCTTTTTTAAGTCGGGAAGTGTTGCATCATCAGCAGGCAGTTTACTTATTGTTTCCTGCAACATTTTTATTTTCTCCGGCAGTGTGTGAATGGCCTTTTGCAAGTAAGTCATGTGGCCTTTTGCAAAACGAATATTGAATTGTTTAAACCATTCAATAGGATTGTCGGTAAAATTTGCCAGCCAGTCTTCTTCCTCACCTTCAAAACCCGTGTCTATGCTTACGTCGTTCTGATAAATTTTCCATGAAATGTTATTCTCTTCCAGGTATTCAGGAAAAGTTTTCCAGCTTGCTTCTTTATCATAATCAACATCAGAATTATATACATTGGCAATTACATGCTCATCATGCTTTTCACGAATAGTGCCCGTCCAGAAATGTAAACGGTTGGGCGTGGTGCCGGTAAGCGATCCGCAGAAATGCTGGTCGCATATGGTGAAAGCATCGGCCAGCGCATAATAAAAAGGAATGTCATCCCGTGTAAAATGCCCCATGGTTAAAGGCATGTTTTTACATTCCTTACGTCCTGATCTTTTTGCATCAAGCCATTTATCATGATGCCCTTCATTTCTTGCCATCGTCATGTCGTCCCAGCTATGCGGCAAAGAACCCAGCCAGGTTATTTTGCTGTCTTTTATATCAAGCCTGAATGGCGTGTAGGTTTCACCTTCAGCATTGGTTTGCGCCCATACTTTATTTTTATTAGGAAGCGATATAGCCCTTGGATCATTGAAGCCGCGAACACCTTGCAAGGTTCCATAACAATGATCGAATGAACGGTTTTCCTGCATAAGGAAAACAATATGTTCTGCATCAAGATAAGTGGAACCTGCAGCGGGATTGATGGCAAATGCTTTTTGTATAGATGCCGGCAATTTGCCTATTAAACCCATGCCGCCTGATAGCAATGCAGCTTTTTTAAGAAATATCCTTCTGTCTGTCATAGTTATAAATGATGGCAATGTTTGTAACAAGCCAAACGTAAAAAATAAATGACAAAAACAGGATACTTAATAATTAAATAATAAAGAATCTTTATGATGATTTAGTTATAGATTATTTATATTTTGAAATAAACATGTTGTAACTGCGGCCAAAGGCATGGAGAGGCTAAATGCAAATGCATTCCAGTTGGCACCAAAGGCTTTTCCGGCACGCCTGAAAATGTATTGCTGCTTAAAAATGTTGCATAGATAGATGGATAACCCTATTGCGCAGCGCGGAACATGACCCGATGTGAATTGATCCTCGCTTTTTTTTAGAAAAGAAATAGCCAATATATATCATTGCAATGAGGTATAATACTATCGCGACAATGTCTAATAACAGGTAACATCTTCATTTTACTAAGAGCAGTTGTTGCATAAGCTCATGTATCATCTATCGCATACAACATGTACCGAAAATTATACACTAATTGTAAATATTGAGTAATACTACTGCTGTTACACATTGTTAAAATAACGAGCTGCATAATTTTTTTTCGGCCGCAAATACAACAATACCGCAATATTCATGCTTTTGCACTGCTTTCTTAAACGCGTGAATAAAAGATTATACGTTTTGGAACAACGATTGTATGATAATAGTAACAATCAACCTGCTTATTTGAAAGATAAATACCGTGCTGCATTGCATTAAGTAATGATTAGTTCATTTAAATATATAGTTATGAAAGAACCTGAATATTTCCCAACCTTCTCAAAAGCCTTGCTGGCCGGTGCGCTTACAGGCATGGCAGCAACACTTATTAATGTTATTTATGAAGTTATTTTCAGAAGCATCACCAATTACGAACCTGCGGCCTGGTTCAATTTCTTCTCTATAACATTCGCAACCATGATCGTTTTAACGTTAACGGGTATGTTCTTTTACCTGTTTGCAAAAAACAACAGCTTTAAAAGTTATGATGTTGTTATAACAGTTATCATTATTGCAGTTATATGCATAACGGCATTCCTGCATTCCGATAAAAGCCAGGCTGCATTTTACGGCAATCATGGATTGGTCGCAGGCTTTGTAATATTAAGCGGCATACTCGCTTTAACATTATTGCCTTATCTCTTCCGGCATCCTAAACTTTTTTTATAATTAAAGTGATTTAACTAAAAAGAATCATTAGGATTTCAACAAATATTATTTATTTGTGTTGCTTTTATTGCAGTAGCTTTTTTGATTCTTAAGCATTAAAAGAAAAAGAAATAAAGAAGATAAAAACAACATGTATATAAAGAGTATATGCCCAATTTTTCCTGCCACGAAATGCATCAGGATTAGTATATCCCGCTTATAAAAATTTAGTTTTATTATGCAGCAACAACACGCACCGGGTACACCAGGTGTTACAGCCAAATGGACTTCAGGCGCCAAATCCGGCATTGGCAAAGCAATTAACACTTCTTCTTCAGTAACATTTACATTAAGTCATGGCATATTAAATGAAATATATTTTCCAAGAGAAGACATTGCCTGCATCCGCGACATGGAATTTCTTGTAGCCGATGGAAAAGATTTTTTTTCAGAAGAAAAGCGTCATACGAAGCATGTAACAAAAACAATAAAACCGGGCGTTCCCTGCTATCAGATAATTAATACCTGTATTCATAAAAAATACCAGCTAAAAAAAGAGATTATCTGCGACCCTTTAAGAAACACGGTACTTCAGCATGTGCAATTTAAACAGGCAAAAAACACATCATTACAATTATATGCATTGATAGCACCGCATTTGAATAATGAAGGCAATAATAATAATGCCTGGGTTGGCGAATACAAGGGGATTAAAATGCTGTTTGCAGAACATAAAGGCCTTGCATTAGCTGTTGCCTGTTCTGCAAAATGGTTAAAATGTTCTGCAGGCTATGTTGGCGTTTCAGATGGCTGGACAGATTTGAATGAGCATAAAACAATCACATGGGAATATGATTATGCGGCAAGCGGCAATACCGCGTTAATTGGCGAAATAGATTTATCTGAAGGCTCAGAGTTTGTGCTGGCAACAGGCTTTGGAATAAATACAGCAGAAGCGGCATTGCATGCATGGGGCAGCATACTGGAAGGCTTTGAATCGGCTAAAAGAATATATGTACAATCATGGCTGCAATGGCTGCAGGGTTTGTATAACCTGAAAGGAAAAATTTATCGCGAAAGTGCTGCTGTATTAAGAATGCATGAAGCCAAAGCTTTTCCGGGCGGTATTATTGCAAGCCTTTCTATCCCCTGGGGATCATCAAAAGACGATTCGCACAGGGGCGGATATCATGTGGTATGGCCACGCGATCTTTGCGAAACAGCCAACGGTTTTATTGCATTAAAAGTGCATGAAGATGCATTGCGTGTATTAAACTATTTAATGAGTACGCAACAAGCCGACGGAAGTTGGCCTCAGAATATGTGGCTGTCCGGAATGCCATACTGGAAAGGCATACAGATGGATCAAACAGCCCTGCCCATTCTTCTCATTGATAAATGCAATGTGCATAATGCCATCAGCAAAGAAAGAATGGGGCGTTACTGGCCCGGCATAAAAAAAGCAATTGAATTTATCTTACTTAACGGGCCATACACACAGCAAGACAGGTGGGAAGAAGAAAAAGGCTATACGCCTTTTACACTGGCAACGCAAATTGCGGCATTGCTTGCCGCCGCAAAACTCGCCGAAGAAAACGATGAACCTGCATTGGCAACCTATTGCCTCGAAACAGCAGATTACTGGAACGACAATATTGAATACTGGACATACGTAACCAATACTCCGCTTGCAAAGCAATACAATATAGACGGGTATTACATACGCATTAACCCTTATAACATTCCGGCAAATGAATTAGGCGATAAAACGATTGCACTGAAAAATCACATAGATGGCAATGGTAAAATTTTATTAAATGAATTGATATGTGTTGATGTGCTGGCGTTGGTCCGCTTTGGATTGCGTGCACCCAACGATCCTAAAATTCTTGATACGATAAAATTGATTGATGCCATGCTGAAAGTAACCACACCTTATGGCGATAGCTGGCATCGTTATGTAAATGATGGTTATGGGGAGGATACAGCAGGCAATGCTTATAATGTAGCAGGCATTGGCCGGGCCTGGCCGCTGCTTACGGGAGAGCGGGCGCATTATGAAATTGCCGCGGGCAATTTAGCTTATGCAAAAGAGCTTATACAAGCGATGGAAAGATTTTCAGATCACAGTTTATTGCCTGAACAAATATGGGACACAGAAAGCATACCGGAAAAGGACCTTTATTTTGGCAAACATACAGGCTCCGCCATTCCGCTTACCTGGGCACATGCTGAATACATAAAGCTAAGCGCTTCATTAAAAAACAGGAAAGTGTTTGATATGCCGGAAGCAACACTGCAACGTTATATCAAACAAAAAACGGCATCATTAATAACCGTGTGGAGGTTCACTAACCAGGTGGCGCAATTCAGGAAAGAAAAAATATTAAGGATTGAATTGCTTGCTGAAGCCAATGTTAGCTGGACGTTTGATAACTGGAAAACGGTTAATGTTATACCAACAAACAACACCACTGTTGGACTATTTTATGTTGATATAAATATTCAGGCTGTTGAAACAGGTAAACTGGATTTTACTTTTTTCTGGATTGGTGCCAACCGTTGGGAAGGAAAGAATTTTTCTGTAACAGTTATATAAGTATTATCTGCCACAAATGCACAAATCTATCTGTGTTTTTAGCTGATAAAAAAGGCCTGCAAAAATTTGCAGGCCTTTTTAAAGTGGAGCTGAGGGGACTCGAACCCCTGTCCAAACATCTTTGCCATAAGCTTTCTACATGCTTAGTTTATTATTAATTGTCGGCAAATAAGCGGGAACAAACCAACCAATTATTCGCTTAGCTGAATAGTCTTTTGCAACAGTCACAGCATTCTGTTACAGCATTCTGTATTTGTTTTTGAGTCGGCGGCGGAGCGTGGTAACAGAACAACCGGCTCAACGCGGCCCTAATGACTAACTAATCACTGATTAGGCAGCCATAGCGAAGTTAGATTCGCCATTTGTAGTTTGAACCTTCGGATTAACGTGCAAATGGTACAACGCACGGCATGCTTACACTTACCACAAACGGATGCTGTCAAAACCAATACAGCCCCGGATTGAGAAAGCGGTGAGCTATGAACTCACGTTTTTCAAAGAGCGAACAGCAAATTTACAAATGTTTTTTGCAAAAAATATTTAAAACGCATCTTCGCCTGTATGAAGTCAGAAAATAATCCAAAAGATTTTTATAAAACGAAGATTTCAGCACTTGAGCAACAATTAAAAGTTTTATATAATACAAGAAGCAAAATTGCCTGGATACGTTTTGCCATTTTTGTAGTTACCTGCATTGCTGTTTATTTTTTATGGCCTACGGGCTGGCCGGCAATTACGCTGGGAATTATTACCGGCATTGCGCTGTTTCTTATAGCTGTATCAAAAGATGCAAACAACAAAGCGGCTATCAAAAATACTGAAACGCTGTTGTCCATCAACAAAGATGAAATTGATTTTCTTAAATATGATTTTCATCATCAGTACGACGGTAAAGACCTGCAACCGGAAAATCATGTGTATTCGAAAGACCTTGATGTATTCGGAAAAGCATCGTTGTTTCAATATATCAACCGCTGCAAGGCTGAGCAGGCAATTGAACTGCTGGCAACAAGGTTATTACATCCTTTAAGCAAAGAAAATATATTGCAGCAACAGCAGGCGGTAAAAGAAATAGGCAATAAAATAAACTGGTGGCAGCAATTCCGGGCTTTTGGCATACATGAAAAAATAACCAGGAATGCAGAAAAACGCATCAGTAACTGGCTTGAGTTAAATAATGAAATTTATACTAATAAAGGATGGAAACTGCTGGCACGCATTTATCCTTTTATCACATTGTTTTGCGTGTACCTGTATCTTGATGATATTATCCCTTCGCCATTGTTTTCTCTGTGTGTTCTCTTCTTTTTTTTAATAAGCATCGCTATAAGCCGTAAAGTTCAGGATGTATATGTTTTGCTATCGCGGCTGGAACCCGTTGTTGCTACTTTAAAAAATCAATTGCAAAGTTTTGAGAACGAAAAATTCGACAGCGCAGTTTTAACAATACTTCAAAAAAGCTTAGGCAATTCAAGCGATAAAACCGCATCAGCTTCCATCAGTCATCTTCAAAAAATCCTGAACCGGTTCGATGTGCGTTTAAATGCATTTGCCTTCATTATCCTGAACACATTTTGTTTGTGGGATTTATGGCAGATACTGGCCTTGAACGGGTGGAAAAAACAAAACAAATCATTGGCGTCGAACTGGTTTAATGTGATTGCACAGGTTGAGGTGGCCGGCAGTTTTGCAACACTCAGTTTTAACAATCCTGAATGGTGTTTTCCTGCAATTGCTGATAAACATTTTACTTTATCAGGCGAAGCAATCGGTCATCCTTTGATTCCAAAAAATCAAAGCGTCACCAATAATTTCAGTTTGCAGGGCATAGCAAAAGTTGACTTGATTACCGGTAGCAATATGGCCGGCAAGAGTACTTTTTTAAGAAGCATTGGCGTTAATATGATCCTTGCCTATACAGGTTCTGCTGTTTGTGCAAAAAGCTTTACCACCTCTGTGGCAACCATAATGAGCAGTATGCGTATTGAAGATAATCTTGCAGAAAATACTTCAACCTTTTATGCTGAACTGAAGAAATTAAAAACCATCATTGATGCAGTTAATGCAAACATCAAATGCTTTATCCTGCTGGATGAGATTTTACGCGGCACCAATTCATTAGACAGGCATACTGGTTCAAAAGCTTTGATACAGCAACTCATCCGGAAAAATGCCGTGGCTGTAATTGCAACCCACGATATTGAATTATCAGGGCTGAAAAGTGATTTTCCGCAGGCAATTACCAACTATCATTTTGATGTTGCTGTGAATAATGAAAAGCTATTCTTTGATTATAAATTAAAGCAGGGCATTTGCACAAGCATGAATGCTTCTTTGCTGATGAAACAAATAGGGATTGAAATGTGATCACGTGAATCGTCAATCGTGAAACGTGAATGTAAGCGCTTGAAACTTGCGGCTTGTAGCTCAAAGCGAACCGCTTCATTCCCCGGAAGCGATAGAAGCAGAAATATTGCCATTCACTTCTTCTACCTGCACATAATCATCCGGCGCTGTTGCAACGGAGTAGCCAACATAATCGGGCTTTATGGGAAATTGTTTATGCATGCGTTCCACCAGCACGAGTGTCTGAATTCTCTTTGGATGATATTGCATAAAAGGCTTTAAAGCATACATCAAGGTTTTACCGCTGTTGCTTACATCATCTACCAGCAAAACATTTTTGTCATCAAAATTTATTTCTTCACTTAAAGTAATAACAGCAGGCTTTTGCTTATCAAGATGAAGGGAAATTGTTTTTACAGGTATGGATATGTATTTTTTCAAGTGTGTTGCAACTTTGGCAGCAATAAGATTGCCTGCACCTTCTATTCCAAATTTACCAGCGCCTTCAATGCCAATTATAATCAGCTCCGTATTGTCTTCACTCAGGTTTTCAGCTACCTCAAGCGCCATGCGGTGAAACTTTTCTTCAGATACTTCTGCTGTTAATATAGTTTTGTTTTGCATGCTATAAAAATAAGATAAGAGTTTTTATAATGAAGCATTTACGCGAACTTTATCTTCGTTATACATAAACTCTATGCATATTATTTTACAGGTAATATTTATTGTGATTGCCGCCGCAGCCATCTTTCTTTTTGCCAAAAAAACGGGCCAGGTAAGAAGGAATATTTTACTGGGCAGGGATGAAACAATTAACGATAATAAACCGCAGCGCTGGAGAAATGTTTTGCTGCTTGCTTTCGGGCAAAAAAAAATGTTCCGTAACCCGCTGGTGGCCATAATGCACTTTATAATTTATGCAGGCTTCATCATCATAAATCTTGAAGTGCTTGAAATAGTTATTGATGGCATTTTTGGCACACACAGGCTATTTGCAAAGCCTTTGGGCGGTGTATATCCCTGGCTTATTAATGCATTTGAATTTTTAGCGGTTGGTGTGCTTACGGTTTGTGTTATTTTTTTAATAAGAAGAAATATACTGCATGTAAAACGCCTGTGGATGAATGAACTAAATGGCTGGCCTAAAAGCGATGCCAATTATATCCTCATCACAGAAATTTTGTTAATGAGTTTTTTTCTCACCATGAATGCTGCCGATACGGCTTTGCAAAACCGCGGCTATGGTGTATATGCGCAACATGCTACAGGCAATTTTGCTTTCTCTCAATTTCTGCAGCCCTTGTTTGCAGGCATGAGCAATGATGCATTAATGACATTGGAAAGAACCTGCTGGTGGCTGCATATTGTTGGCATATTTGCGTTTTTAAATTATCTACCTTACTCCAAACACTTGCATATTTTATTTGCCTTTCCCAATGCTTATTATGGCAGCCTTGAGCCAAAGGGCAAGCTCGAAAATATGCCTGAAATTCAGCAGGAAGTTTTATATGCCATGCAACCCGAACTGGCGCCTGAAGAAGCCGCACCCGATCATAAAAAATTTGGCGCAAAGGATATTTTTGATTTAAGCTGGAAGAACCTGCTGGATGCTTATAGCTGTACTGAATGCGGGCGTTGCACGGCAGCCTGCCCGGCCAATATTACGGGCAAGGTTTTAAGCCCGCGTTTAATTATGATGAAAACACGTGACCGGGCAGAAGAAGTTGGAAAAAACATTAATCAAAACAAATCCTTCACAAACGATAATAGATCGTTACTGCATGATTATATAACGCCTGAAGAATTACGCGCCTGCACCACCTGCCAGGCCTGTGTTGAAGAATGCCCGGTAAGTATAAATCCTTTGGATATTATTGTACAGTTAAGAAGATACCTGGTGATGGAAGAAAGCAATGCGCCGCAGGAATGGAACGCCATGTTCAGCAATATTGAAAACAATTTTGCACCCTGGAAATTTTCACCGGATGACCGCGATAAATGGGCTACAGAAACGCGTAGTTAAACCATTTATCTTTTACCCAAATACCGGGTTATATCAGTCCCGATTTAATGGCGTTGGCTATTAATTCTGCAGTAGAAGCAGCAGACATTTTACTAAGAAGATTTTGCCTGTGGTTACCAATTGTTTTTACAGACAGGTTTAATTGCACAGCAATTTGTTTACTGCTGTAACCGGCAGCAACCAGTTTTAATATGTCTAATTGCCGGTTTGTAATTTTGATGTGCGTTGCCGTTTTCTTAATAAGGCTGCTATCTTTTTTGCAATATAAATGCTGGCAGGTTTGATTTTTTGCATCAAACACACTCATCATAGCTACGCCGCTTGTTTTTATATGAGAGATGTCTGTAATAATCGTAAGCCCGTAAATTACCATTCCGTCCTTGTCGAAAATATGATCAGCCAACTGTACCATTACCCAATAATAGGTTTGTTCGGGATTTAACAGCCGCAAGTAAATAGTGGTTCTGAACTGATCCTTTTGTTCAGCCGGAAGTTTTGATAAAAAAGAATACCAGTAATGGCTAAAAGCAAACATTTTTGGTAAATCTTCCGCATGGGTATTTCTAAAAAGCACCTGCGGCGAAGCGTCGGGTATTTCGTTATCTGGAAAGAACATCATTTCTGCAACCTTACCACCAAACTTTCGCGTGATTCCGGTGGTAGTATCGGCAATAAACCAGAAGTAGCGGCCAATGGCAAATTTGTTATAATAATTAAGGGAAGTAGCGAAGGCGGTTTCGGGAGTAATTTGTGCGGCAGTAGTTTTATTACCGCCTAAGGCGGGCGTAAATGCAGCAGGGTCGACAGCATCAATAAGCAGCGTTTTCGTTTTTTCCATAAGCGTACAAATTCAGGTATGCCGCAATCTAAGGATAAATCTCTATTTTTTATAAAGCGGCTTCAGTCTAAATTAGACACTTATTTCAGTGTTAACCTATAAATTATTACCCGGCTTAAAATGTTGCATGTACAACCCTGCAACATTTTTCTTTTAATTGCCAAAGCCGATGCATCGCCAGGCAAAGAACTACTTCACCCCGTTGTTATCATCCCACCAGCCTTTCATTTTCCTTATATAAATAATTTGCCCGGTATGATAAGCATTGTGCGTACCAATATGCGCAATGGTTGAAGCTATTTTTGCCAATGTTGCATCATCTGCATTTTGTACAGCAACTTCAATTCCCGTCAATACGCTGTCTAATTCTTTAATAGTTGCCGGCCACGATTTTTCATCCACCGGGGAGAAAGTCTCTTTATTATCAGCATTAAAAGGATCCTGTTTGATACCCCTTAAATTATTCAACACCCTTTTATTCCAGAAAACTAAATGCGTTGTGAGTTGCGCTATGGAATGGTTGCCGGAACTGTCTTTCCAGTTAGCCTGTTCAGGTGTTAACCCTGCAACGGCAATGTTTGGCGGCACAAACCAATCCTTCACATTATGCGTTGTTTTAAGTTGCTCCAGCAATATTGACTTTAAGGTAACAGCAGAATCATTCTGTGCTTTTGATGCATAAGCAATACAAAAAAACAAAAGAATTAAAGTGTATTTCATAGTGTGTTTCATTATGCGGTTTTTAGCAGATAAACATATTGAAGTAAAGAAAAAAAATTATAATTATTTTTTGAAAGGCAATTTTTAATACTTAGCCCGGAATAATTATTCCTGAACTTTCATTTTC
The DNA here is from genome assembly GCF_051953455.1 of Parafilimonas sp. Lineage (NCBI taxonomy): Bacteria > Pseudomonadati > Bacteroidota > Chitinophagia > Chitinophagales > Chitinophagaceae > Parafilimonas > Parafilimonas sp. The sequence continues at coordinate 33,298 of NZ_JBQCIT010000058.1, forward strand.
CTTCTGTAAAACGATGCTGTTATAAAACTGACAGGCAACCCAATGCATACCATTAAAATGCCCGCTCCGCGAAGAAAGCCCGTCCAGGTTGGCGGGGAATGATGAGCACGTGATAAAGGCACTATAATAAGGTTCATTATTATCCAAACAATAAGGCCATATAGCAAGCCGCTTATAAACACGTTTTTTTGCAAAAAACGCAAATGCGGATAAACAAAAAAATATCCTGTTGCAAAGCAAAAAGCAATAAAATAATGCAGCAGTAATCCAATAACAGCCATCACATTTGCACTGCCAATAATCGTATCGCCAAACAAGCCCGCGGCAATGCCATGAAATAACTGCGTAACGGTTACAGCCTTCATCAGGAGGCAATACACAATTACGGCGCCTGAAGCATCTAAAGTGCCGGCGATAAAGCCTGCTAAAAGAATCGATTGTATGGTAGAAAGATGGGCCTGCTGCATAGGAATGCTTTTAAAACTCAATCCCTGTCCATTTCTTCTTATTCTGACGGTATTTGTCAAAATCAAAACGGTATAACCTGCCGGGCCGGTGATGCACATCATCTTCGTATTCGCCCGTATCAATTAAAAAATCCATAGAAAAGAATTTCTTACGAAAATTACGGCGGTCGAGTTTTATATCGAGAATTGCTTCATATAAATTCTGCAGTTCACGCAGAGAAAATTTTTCGGGCAAAAGATTTAAGCCCAGCGGATGTTCCAGCATTCTTTTCTGAAGCCATTTATAACAAACGTCCAGTATTTCTTTATGATCAAAAGCCATGTTGCAGGCTGTTTTCACGGTATGCCAGTGCAATTCGTTATCAAGAATATTGAGCGAATGATGTTCTGTATTCAGCAAAGAACAATAAGCCACCGTAATTACGCGGCCGCCAGGATGCCGGTGCGGCTTACTGAATGTTTTAACCTGTTCGAGATAAACATCCTCCATACCCGTTCTTTCACGCAAAACGCGGTAGGCGGCATCATCCAGTTCTTCATCATCATGTGCAAAATCTCCAAGCAGCGTCCATTTTCCTTCAAACATTTCAAGATCGCTCCGTATAAGCAGCACTTTAAGTTCATTATTATCAAAACCAAAGATCACACAGTCAACTGTTATGGGCACACGCGGGTAAGTTTCAACCAGTTGCTGAACCTGTTCCAGGGCATGGTTTGTATCGTCTTGTTTTTTTATACCGGAAATAACTTCTGCTGAAGGCATGGCAAGTAGTTTTTATTCGCAATAGAAGTGTAAAAATAACACTATGCGATTTACATATCAAAAACCATCTGCTCAATTGCAGGTTAGAGGTTAAAAAAAAGCGGCTACTGATAACCGCTTTTTTTTAAAAACTAATCTTCAATCCAAACAGGCTGTTTACTGCCTGTGCGGGAAACCGTGAGCTTCTTCTTTTTTACCTGAAGCTGGTTTCTTAATTCTGCAATTTGCTTTTGCAGAATTTCGTTAGAGGCTTTCAGCTCTTTTACGTCATTTTCAAGCTTTAAGATTCTGTCCATTCCGCCGGTTTTAAAAGCAACAGAATCGCTGATTACCGTATCAGCTTCCGAGGCTGGCTGGGCAAAACATAAGACTGAAAAGCATGCGATGGTTAGTGTGATAAATATTCTCTTCATAAATGCAAGGTTATCCGCAATATTACTTTTTTATCGGCCAAAATGCACCCAAGAAAATGTTATAAAACTAACAATCGTAAGTGTATTGTTTTTAGCAGAAAATTTATGCGTTTGCTGCATAAAATTCCTTAGGATTTTTTCTTTTAAGTATGAACGCAACAATAAGGCTTACCAACAGGCCAACAGGGAATATTTCCAGGTAAGTTAAAAGTATAACCATTATTGGGCTTTTATACATTGTTATATATTGCTGCATTTGTGCTGCTGTTTTATCTATTTCGGCCTGGCTTGCACCCGAGGCGGTGGTTTTCTCCATCATGGCGCTGGTATATTTCTCCATAAAATCTGGTATAAATGCATAATAACATACCAGCCATACTATTACATAAATTGTAGAGGTAACCAGGGCAATAAGCAAACCGGTTTTAAAGGCTTTTCCAAAAGTGATAACGCCGTTATTGTATTTGTCGCGATAGGTTTTTACGGCAACAAAAATCATGGAAAAGGCAAGTATCATAGCGGTATAACCAACCAGCATATTGCCTTCAAACCTGCCGGTATTGTAACAATGCACGGTGCCGATAATTAATGTGATGGAAGCAATTACACCGCCTATAACGCCGGGAATGAGAACGAGTTTTTTCATAACAAGTAGTTTTAATAATGATTGATGCCGCAAGCTGTTTTAAAAAGCATAAAACCCGATCATACTTTAGAATGATTTCAGGTTAAAAATGCTTTTTACTACTTAAGCATGAGTTATTTCAGGGTATCAATCCTAAATTTTTTGCTTTTTCCACGGCTTGTGTACGGCGCGATGCTTCCAGCTTGAAAAAAAGATTGCTGATATGGGTTTTTATCGTGCTTACCGAAACAAAAAGCGTATTGGCAATTTCCTGGTTACTGAATCCTTTAGCCATAAGCTTAAGCACTTCCAGTTCCCTTGCGCTTATTTCAGTTTTGGCCAATGCATCTTCGTTAATAACAAATGGCTGCACCTGGTTTATAAAAACCTTTTTTTCTACAATTTCAATTTTAGTTTTTGGTTTAATAAGCTTTGTTGCCAGCCAAATGCCCAAGAGGGTAAACAGCAAGGCAATACTGCCGGCGTAAAACTGGAAACTGTTATTCAGAATAATCAATTTGTATTCTATCAGTTTTAAAAATACAATAAGCAGCGCCAGCGAGAAACCATAAATAAGAATCGTTTTATATTTTCTAAAAAAGTTCATAGCAGCCATGGTTATTCTATCAATGCGAGAAACTCATCTTCGCTGATGATTTTTATGGTATTGATTTTTTTAGCTTTCTCCAGTTTGCTGCCGGCGTCATCCCCTACTACAAGATAATTAAGCTTGCTGCTAACGCCGCTAACGATTTTGCCGCCGTGTTTTTCAACCAGTTCTTCGGCCTCGGTACGTTTAAGTTTATTTAATGTGCCTGTAAATAAAAATGTTTGTTCGCTTAAAGTATTGCTTTCTGCAGATGATTGCTTTTTAGTATTCTTCAGGTTCAAACCCAAATCCTGTAAACGTTTTAGTATTTGCAGGTTATCATTATTCTGAAAGAAACCATAAATGCTGGTAGCCACTTTAATACCAATATCTTCCAGTTGCTGCAATTCTTCAATGCTCATTTTCTCAAAATCATATAGCTCTTTAACAGCGTTGGCCAAAGTTTTGGCAGTTGTTTCACCAACATAGCGAATGCCCAGTGCATATACCAACCGGTGCAATGGCTGTTGCTTGGAATCTTCAATGGCCTTTTGCAAATTATCAATCGACTTTTTACCAAAGCCTTCCAGTTTGCCGATGGCTTCAAAGTCAAGCGTATAAATGCCCGGAATATCTTTTAATAACCCCAGTTCAAAAAACTTCATCACATTGGCTGCGCCAAAATGTTTTATATCCATGGCATCCTTGCTCACAAAATGTATGATCTTTTCAACCACCTGTGCCGGGCATTCTATATTGATGCAACGCCATACAGCTTCGCCTTCCTCCTTAAATAATTCACTGTTGCAAACCGGGCATTTTTTGGGATAATGGATAATCTTTTCATGGCCTGTTCTAACCTCAGGTATTGATTTTACAATTTGCGGAATTACATCGCCTGCCCTTTCCACCAAAACAGTATCGCCGATGCGCAAATCTTTTTCTTTAATATATTCTTCATTATGCATGGAAATGCTTGACACCGTAACACCGCCGATAAATACCGGTTCAAGTTTGGCCACCGGCGTCACGGCGCCCGTTCTGCCAACGTTAAATTCAACACCAATGAGTTTTGTGGTGCCCTGCCTTGCCTTGAATTTAAAAGCAATGGCCCAGCGCGGATGATGCGATGTCATGCCCAGTTTGTCCTGCAGGGCAAGGTCATTTACTTTTATCACCATGCCATCAATTTCATAAGGCAGGTCATCGCGTTTGGCTTCAAATTCCCGGCAATATTTAATGACTGCATCAATGCCCTTCACCACTTTTTTTTCTTTTTCAGGACTGCGGAAACCCAGGTCCCACAACATCTTCAGCGATTCGCTATGTGTTATAAAGGGCGCTTCGTTTTTAGAAATATTTTCTTTGGAGTGATCTTTTTCGTCTGACACTTTTTTCCCTTCCAGCGTGGTATAATAACTCACATGGTACAAAAATGCTTCGAGGTTTCTTTTGGCAACGAGCTTCGGGTCTTTAATGCGCAAACTGCCGCTGGCTGCGTTGCGCGGGTTAGCCAGCACAGGCAGGCCTTCTTCTTCCATCTGTGCATTATATTTTGCAAACGATTTTTTGCTCATTAATACCTCCCCGCGTATTTCAGCCGTTTGAATGTTATATTCAGAGAATGCCGCCGACAAAGGAATGGAACGCACCTGTTTAATATTGGTTGTGATTTCTTCGCCTTCCACGCCATTACCGCGTGTAACGCCGCGGCTTAACTCATCATCTTCATAAAGCAGCGAAATGCTGGCGCCGTCAAACTTTGGCTCCACACAATATTCAATTATATCAAGGCCGGTATTTTCCCGCGCTTTGCGGTCAAAATCTACCAGGTCTTCTTCGTTATAACTATTATCCAAACTAAGCATGGGCACAAGATGCTGCACCGTTGGAAAAGCCGTATTCAATATCAAACTGCTGCCTACACGCTGCGTGGGGGAGTTTTTTGTAATAAGTTCCGGGTGTTCCTTTTCTAATGCTTCAAGTTGTTTATACAGCTGGTCGTATTCCGTATCTGATACCAGCGGATCGCTCATAATATAATAGCGATATTCATGAAGGCGCAATGCTTTCCTGAGCTCATTAATATCTTTTGGTGATGCCGTATTTTTAAGAAATTCCCTCGAAATTTTTTCAAGATGATGAACCTGCGCTGTAGAATACATGATTGAAAGTTTGCGGCAAATTAAGAAGTTGTTTTAATTATTGAAAGCCGGTTATAAATGCGAAGGATGAAGTTTTACTTTTTGATTTTCTCCCGAACGGCTTCTTCCACTATCTGGCAAAAATCGTTAAAAGGAATACTGTTGATGCTAAACCCAGCATTCGCAACAATTTCCGGCAGCCTGGCAATAAATTCTTGATATTCGTTTACCAGCATAATATCCCCGGGAATAGTTGTACGCCGGGAAGCTGAACGTAACCAGTTTCGTATGCCCCGAATAATTTGCAAAGGGTTTTTATTATGGGCTTTTATATCAACACCATTCAAATCAGAAATATATTGCTGGTAACTGAATTTATCACGTTCAAATATTAAAGCCACTTTAGACTTTTGATGATCGTTGCCAAAACGTTTAGCGCCGAAGAAAATGCCAAGCTCAAATGGCATATTAAAGCGGGGATAACCTTTCTCTCCGGTTTCTATTCTTGATATATCGTGAATGGCATAGCGGCATTTTCTTATCCAGCTTATAATTTTATCAAGCCTGTTATAGCTGCTGTCTTCCTCAATAAGCGCACTTACCGGTATAAAACCGCACCTGTACACAGTGAAAACGATAGCCTGCAATAGCGGCGCATAATCTTCATCGAAAGGGCAATTTATAAATACATGGTCGTTATAGCCCGGGTTCAAGGCCATAGCAGTTAATCTTTAACGGTATTGGTTTTCCTCGAAGTGTTCTTTGTAATTTTTACAACAGCAGGTGCTTTTACTGCACTCAAGGGCTTTGCATAGGCGGCTTCTACAGCTTTGCGGATTTTTGAGCGGGGAACAGTAGTAGCCCTTTTCATTGTTTTTAAAGTTATTTCTGACATATAACAAAGTTAAGCATTATAGTTTTTGAAAAAAACAGCATATCGTTAAATGCAAATATTCATTCAAACACAATCGTTTTATTCTTATAAACAAAAACCCTGTCGTTTAAAACAAGCTGCAATGCTTTTGCCAATACGGCCGTCTCAATTTCCTTACCGGCATGCATCATGGCCTGAGCCGTAAAAGAATGATCAACGGGAATGATCTGCTGTGCGATTATAGGGCCTTCATCCAGATCATTCGTTACAAAATGCGCTGTGGCGCCAATGAGTTTTACACCCCGCTCAAAAGCCTGCTTATACGGGCTTGCACCCACAAACGCCGGCAAAAAAGAATGATGAATATTGATAATACGCATGCCATAATGTTTTACAAAACCCGGCGACAATATGCGCATAAATTTAGCCAATACAAGATAATCGCAATCGTACCCGTCAATTAAGCTTTTGATAGCTGATTCAAATGTTTCTTTATTCTTATCAAGATGAGATACGAAATAAAAAGGCACATCAAAACGGCTGCAGATATTTTCAAGCGTTGTATGGTTGCCAATAACACATTGCACCGTAGCGCCAAGTGTTTTAAAATAATTACGGATAAGGATATCCGCAAGGCAATGATATTCTTTGGTTACCAATACAATGATTTTCTTTTCAGGCGAAGGGTTTACATGCACATTTGCATCCTGCGGCAATACCTGCAGTAAATCCTGCTGAAGTTTATCCGGTGTTTCATAATGCGTTGTTTCGAGCCGCATAAAAAAACGCATCGCGGCTGTATCCACATGTTCGCGCATAGCCACAATGTTAATGGCATTGGCTGATAAAACACCGGAGATTGCCGCCACCAAACCAACCCTGTCTTTACATTGAATTACGATAACCATGACTGAATTATTAAAAGATATACGCTGCGTTAAACGGCTTTAATTTTTTGTGATATACCTATCAGCTTTCCGATAACCAGCGCGGTTCTTACCAAGTTTGTTTTTGTATGCTGCATAGCAGTATTTATATCAACTGCTTCGTTATTAATTGAAAGCAGCACATCGAAATATTGCTGCAATGCATCATTACTTTTCAAAGGAATACTGCCTGCCACCCCTATAACGGGGATATTTTTTGCTTTTGCCTTTACGGCTACGCCATACGGCCCTTTTCCCTGCAGGGTTTGTTCATCAATTTTGCCTTCACCGGTTATAACAATATCCGCTTTTTGCAAAGCTTTTTCAAAACCTGTAACAGAAAGAAAATATTCAATGCCATTAACCGGTTTTGCATTGCAGTAAGCAGCCAGGCCGGCAGCAACACCACCTGCTGCACCGCCGTGTTTTATGGATGACATATCAATGCCTGTTTGCTGTAAAGTGATAGTATTAAATGCAGTAAGCGCTGCTTCCAGTTTTATAATATCATCTTCTGATGCGCCTTTCTGCGGCCCGAATATTTTGGCAGCGCCATTATCGCCAAGCAAAGTATTCTCCACATCACATACAATAACGAGTTCGCAGGACAGGATCCTCTTATCGAATTCATTTGTATCAATCAAATTCACGACCGGCAAATCTTTTGGAATGACCTCAATCGTTTTGCCTTTATCGTCCAAAAATTTAATGCCCAGCGCCTGCAAAATACCAATGCCGCCATCCACAGTTGCACTGCCGCCAATACACAGGATTATTTTACGCACTTTTTTATCCAATGCATCTTTAATCAGTTCGCCCGTTCCAAAAGTGGTTGCCTGCAAAGGATTCAGTTCACCGGCCTTCAGCAGTTTTATACCGGATGCATTGGCCAGTTCTATCACCGCCGCCGTTTTTTCATCATCAATCAGCCCATAGGAAGACTTTATTTTTCTGCCCAAAGCATCATGTACTTCAATATTAACGGTTGTGCCATTTTGTTTTTGAGTGATGAGTTCAGCCGTTCCGTCTCCGCCATCGCCCACAGGAAAATATTCAAGGCTGTATGGAAGTTCACTTTGCTTCAAACCATCGCCAATGGCTTTTGCTGCAGCGGTGGCATCAAGGCTGTTTTTAAAAGCGTTTGGTGCAATAAGAATATTCATTTTTATCAGATAATAAACGACAATATATAAATGGTGAGCAAGGTAATTAAACCCATGAATGCAGTTGCAGTTGAATATACCTTCAGCATGGATTTCATATCAATACCGCTAAATTTGGCTATCACCCAGAAATAAGCATCGTTTGCATGAGAGATCATCATTGAACCGGCACCCATCGACAATACACAAAGCAACCTGCCTGTATCACTTTGCAAACCGAGCGCAGGCAATAAAGGCTGCACGATGGAAGCCGCAGTTATAATTGCAACCGTTGATGAACCCTGTGCTGTTTTAAGAATGAACGTAATTAAAAAAGGAAATAAAATTCCGAGCGAACCCAATGGCAACACATTGCTGAAATGTTCGCCAATCTTAGTTGCCGCCAGCACTGCACCAAAAGCGCCGCCTGCGCCTATTATAACAAGAATGCCGCCGGCTTTTTCAGCGGCTTCCTGTAATTGTTTGCTTATAATAGTTTTCGTCCATGCACGGCTGCAATTGAAGGCCAGCAATACGCCTGTTGCAAGCGCTATTACAGGTTCGCCCAAAATGGAAAAGATTTGTGCAATGTTTGCTTCATTCTTTTCCAATGCAAAAAAAGATTTTAATGCTATCAGGATTATAGGGATAACAACCGGTAAAAATGCCTGCATAACCGAGGGCAGTTTTGCAGTTGCGGCCGTAACAATCTCTTCTTCGGCTTCAATAAAATTTGTTTTCTTACCGGCGAATCTTGCCCATATATTTCCAACAACCATGGCGGGCAAAGCAGCAATGATACCGATTAATATCAGCCTGCCAAAATCAACATTTATAATTCCGGCAGCACTTGCGGCGCCGGGGTGAGGCGGTATTAAACAATGCACGGCATATAGGCCTGTAGATAAAGCAACGCTGGTGATGACAACAGAAATACCGGCGCGCCTGGCAACAGATTTATTAATGCCGCTTAATACAATAAAACCTGAATCGCAAAAAATAGGCATGCCTACAATAAAACCCGTAAGGCTTAATGCAAGCGAAGCATTTTTTTCACCAACCATCTTCAATATAAAATTGGCCATCACCCTGGTGCTGCCTGTATGTTCAAGTAATACGCCAAGCGTTGTACCCAAAACGATAATTAATCCAAGTGAACGCATGATGCTGCCAAAACCATCTTTAACAGCATTCATAATATCTTCAAAAGGCATTTGCAGGCCAAGGCCAACAACAAAGCAGGCTATAAGCAGGGCGAAGAAAGCATGTATATGATATTTTGCAGTGAGCAAAACAATAACAGCAATGCCTGCAATCAAGCAAATAATTAACTGGGTGAAACCTGTTGCCATGCCCATGAAAAAATTTGTACAATATAAGTGAAATTGATTGCAGCAGGATTCAAGAAGCAGTTTAAGTAATAAAAAGAACATCGCCGGTTACCGGTCTGACGCTTTCTAAATGAAACACGGATTACGCGGTCTTCTGAGCATCTGACCGTTATCACATAATAAAAAAAGCCTGGCGATTTTTGAATCACCAGGCTTTTATATAAAGTGTGTTTAAATTTTAATCTGCCTGCAAAAAAGGATAACGGTAATCTGTGGGCGGGTTAAACGTTTCCTTGATGGTTCTTGCACTTAACCAGCGGTAAAGGTTAAGCATGCTGCCTGCTTTATCGTTGGTGCCGCTTGCCCTCGCACCGCCAAAAGGCTGCTGGCCAACAACCGCACCGGTTGGTTTATCATTAATATAAAAGTTACCGGCGGCGTGTCTCAGTTTTTCTGTGGCTAATACAATCGCATTCCTGTCCTGTGCAATAATGCTGCCCGTAAGTGCATACGGCGAAGTTGTGTTTACAAGCTCAATAGTTTCTTCAAACTTATTTTCATCATACACATAAACCGTAAGCACCGGTCCAAATATTTCTTCACATAAAGAAACATATTTAGGATTTGAAGTTTCGATAACCGTTGGCTCAATAAAATAACCTTTGCTTTTATCGTAGTGGCCGCCTGCTATAATCTTGGCATCGCTGCTTTGCTTTGCCGCATCAATATATTGGGCAATCCGGTCAAATGCTTTTTCATCAATAACAGCATTGATAAAGTTGGTGAAATCTTCCACGCTGCCCATCTTCATCGTCTTAAGCGCTGCAACCAATTTATCCTTTATTTCTCCTGCAATATTAGATGGAAGATATGCCCTTGATGCAGCAGAACATTTCTGCCCCTGGAATTCAAATGCGCCCCTTGCCAATGCTGTAACGGTTGCGTCAACATCAGCTGATTGATGCACGAGCACAAAATCTTTGCCGCCTGTTTCGCCAACGATGCGTGGGTAAGCTTTGTATTTGCCAACATTTTCACCAATCGTCTTCCACATTTGATTGAACACACCTGTGCTGCCGGTAAAATGCACGCCGGCAAAATGAGGATGAGCGAAACATACATTGCCAAGCACGGGTCCATCAACATAAATTAAATTGATAACGCCGTCGGGCAAACCGGCTTCTTTTAAAACACGCATAAATATTTGCGCTGCGAATATTTGCGTATGCGCCGGTTTCCATACTACAACATTGCCGCACATAGCAGCGCTTGTGGGTAAATTGCCGGCAATAGCCGTGAAATTAAAAGGCGTTACCGCCAGCACAAAACCTTCGAGCGGGCGCCATTCCATGCGGTTATGCATGCCGGGTGCAGAATTAGGCTGCTGTTTATATATTTCGCTTAAAAAATGTACATTAAACCGTAAAAAATCTATGAGCTCGCAGGCGCTGTCTATCTCTGCCTGGAAAGCATTTTTACTTTGCCCAAGCATGGTGGTGCCGTTTATATGGTAACGGTATTTGCCGGCGAGAAGATCAGCAGCTTTCAAAAATATATGCGCCCTGTCTTCCCAGGGCATTGCCGCCCAGTTTGCCTTTGCAGCGAGCGCTGCATCAATGGCCTGCCTTACATGGCTTTCATCACCCTCATGAAAATAACCCAGCGTGTGGGCAGTTTCATGCGGCGGATGCAGGACAACTTTATTTCCGGTACGCACTTCTGCTGCACCTATATACATCGGGATATCAGCTTCCTCTTTCTTCAGTTCTGCTAAAATTTTTTTTAACTGTTTTCTTTCTGCTGAACCGGCAGCATATCCATAAACCGGTTCATTGGCCGGCATCGGGTAGGCAAAATATCCAAGACTCATAGTAAAAAATTTGCGCAAAGGTAAAGCAAGCCGCTTGCTTTATGGAATGCCACCGTTTACGTGGCTGTTAAAATTGACAACACAGGCTTATCCCTTAAAATTCCTGGCAGCAAGGTCTTTACGCACCCTGCTTAAACTTTCCGGCGTAATGCCGAGATAAGATGCCACGAGCGTTTGCGGCACTCTGAGTAAAATATCAGGATATATTTTTATAAAATCAAGATAACGTTCTTCCGCTGTAGCGCTCAGCAACATATTGATCCTGTGCTGCAGCTGGCGTATATGATTATGCAATAACTGGTTACTGAATACACCAAAAGTTTCATCGGCTTTTGAAATGGTGCAAATCAGGTCTTCATCAATCATCGCTACATCACTGTCTTCAAGCGCTTGTATAAAAAATTGTGATGGCCTGTTAAAAAACTGGCTTTCCCTGTCGCCTACAAACCAGCCTTCCGGGGCAAATTGTATAATATGCTCTTTGCCTTTTTTATCTATTGAATAATAACGCAGCAAGCCTTTTTCAACATAAAAAAATTGCCTGCATATTTCACCTTCGCGCAAAAGGAATTGCCCCTTTTCAACGTGCAGTTTTTTTTGATTGGCTATGATATTTTCTACAGCTTCCGGTTCAAGGCCGGCATTGGTGGTTAAATATGTTGAGAAAGGAAATGTTTGCATTGAAATTTAAACATTTATAAATCGATCAAAAACAATTAACCTCTACACTTTATAGCGTTTTAAAACCAGGAGGCTTTACTCAAGCATTAAACCATGTATGCAAATCATAATTGCGCATGCTTATTCAGCCACATGGGTTTAAGCTTTATGATCTTTTTATAAACAGGGCAATCTTCTGTATGGGCACCCGGCAGGTAGCCGGCACTCATTAAAAATTCATTTACAATTTCACCGCCGGTAAACCTGAAATGTTTTTTAAAAAGCTTCACCCATTCTTCTTTTGTTAACGGATGATTTTTGTCAAGCCATTTTTTAAATGAGCCGTGTTCTTTTTGTATCTCCAGTATTTTTTTGGCATTTTCAATGGCCGCATTAACTTTTAAACGGTTGCGTATAATGCCTGCATCATTCAGCAAAGCATCTATTTTCTGTTGATTATATTTTGCGACCTTCTTTACATTGAAATTATCATAAGCTTTAAAAAAATTATCCTTTTTATTCAGTATGGTTGTCCAGCTTAAGCCAGCCTGGTTAATTTCGAGTACAAGGCGGGCAAATAAATCGTCATCATCTGTAAGCGGGAAACCGTATTCTTTATCGTGGTAGTGCTTGTGAACATTATCATTGTTTAACCCGGACACATAACTGCAGTAACTCATTGTAAATTTTATTTTAAAGAAATAAAAATACTGGTTTGGTGCCATTGTTGGCATGCTTTGTGAACATAAATTACAAACGGTGATTCTCTATTAACCTGTTATTCTTTACTAACGTGAAGAATAGAAATTTAAAGAGATAAGCGTTTAAAAAGGTGTACTTTAATTGAAGTGCACCTTTTATTTTTAAGCCCTTTTATCTATATTATTAAAGCTATAATCACGCAATTGAATTTACAATTTGGTAATATACCAAAGCCTGTCAAATCAATAGTTTCGCACCGCTTAAACAAAGAGCATAATCAGCAAATCACACAGCAATGCAAGCATGCGGTTTACGGTTATAAAGCAATCATATTCAAGACAAAAAAATTTGTAAGCATCAGCTTAGACTTGTAGCTTGCTTATCCTTTTCTGGAAAAGTACCTTTTGTCTGTACCTGCTTGTTTTATCCATATATAAACGGCCGCTAAAGCGGACATGTATTGTATTGCCCAAAATCAAATGAACCATTATGATGAAAAACTTACATGCTATTTGTGCATTTGTAATATGCCTGCTGGCAATTACAAACCCGATAAATGCACAACAAACCAGCGCTGCTGTTGCAGGCGTTGTTCAAAATGAAAACGGCAGCCCGGTCTCAGGTGCCGCAGTTACCGTAAAGAATGCAAGTACAGGCTTTTCTACCGGTATTATAACAGACAGCCTCGGACATTATGAATTTAAAAGCCTGCCCGCCGGCGGGCCTTATACTTTCAGCTTTTCTTATGTTGGTTATACCACCAAAACAGTGAGCAACTATCAGCTTAATGCAGGCCAGTCAGTTACTATTGATGCACAGTTAACCGATCAGTCTTCATCGCAGTTAAACGATGTGGTGGTGGTAGGTTATGGCACACAAAAGAAAGAGAATTTAACCGGCGCCGTTGCGCAAACTTCCGGCGAAGTATTAAAGAACCGTTCTTTATCAAACATTACACAGGGCCTGCAGGGCGTGGTGCCTAATCTTAATCTCATACCGCCCGATGGTAAACCTTACTCATCGGCAGCTTACAATATCCGCGGTAACACATCAATAGGCCAGGGCGGTAATGCTTTAGTATTGATTGATGGCGTGCAGGGCGATCCAAGCCTGCTTAATCCAAACGACATTGCTTCCGTGAGTGTATTGAAAGATGCATCGTCGGCTGCTATTTATGGTGCACGCGCCGCTTATGGCGTTGTATTAATTACAACAAAAACACCTTCAAAAGAAAGGGTAAGCGTTACTTATTCTTCCAATTATTCATTAAAAAGTCCAACCACCGTTCCGGATATTGTTTCAAACGGCTATCAATATGCACTGATGTTTGATTCTTCCTGGAGCGCATGGAATGATTATTCCCAAACGCCGCAAAACATCAATAAAACACAGCCATATTCACAGGGTTATATTGAAGAGTACGCCAAAAGAAATGCAGACCCTTCCTTACCGAAAGTGGAAGTTGGGCCCGACGGTAATTATGTATATTATGGCAACACAGACTGGTATGACCTGTTGTATAAAGACAACACGTTTGCAATGGACCAGAATGTTTCTGTTTCGGGCAGCAGTGGAAAAACCAGCTTTTATATAACGGGCCGGTATTATAACCAGGATGGCGTTTTCAATTATAACCCTGATGATTATGATATGTACAATTTCACGGCAAAGGGTTCAATACAATTAACGCCCTGGCTGCAGGTTACAAATACCACCATGTATAACAGGCGCAAGTATCATAATCCTTTAAACGTGGGTGAAGGCGGCGGTATATGGCGTAACCTTGCTGATGAAGGCCACCCCTCTTCCATGTTATTCAATCCAGACGGAACACTTACCTTTTCTGCAGCTTATACCGTGGGCGATTTTGTATATGGAAAGAATGGTATTGATTTGTTAGATGAGTTCTTTAAAAACACAACGGGCTTTGTAGCCAAAGTTGCCGGCAATCATTTACGTATTAAAGGCGATTTTACTTTTCAAAAGAACAATACTGATCAAACAAGGAAAAGAGTGCCTGTACCATACAGCAATGCGCCGGGTGTAATAAATTATGTTGGCACTACAACAAATGATATTACCAAAACCATAGGCAACACCGATTACAATGCAGCCAATCTTTATGCTGAATACGAAAACACCTTTAATGATCATTATCTGAAAGGGCTGATAGGATATAACTATGAACAATCAGTATATAACAGTACGGTAACACAAAGAAACGGGCTGATTTTCCCTGATGCCAATAACCTTAACCTGGCTTTAGGCCAAAGCATTAATACAGGTGCGGCTTACGAAAAATGGGCCATACTGGGCGGTTTCTTCCGGGTGAATTATTCTTATAAAGACAGGTATTTGGTTGAAGTAAATGGCCGTTATGATGGTTCATCAAAATTCCCGTCAAACCAGCGCTATGCATTCTTTCCTTCCATATCTGCCGGGTGGCGTGTATCAAAAGAATCTTTCTGGCATGTATCGCCTAAGTTTATCAGCGATTTAAAAATAAGAGGTTCTTATGGCTCTTTGGGTAACGGGAACATCAATTCTTATGCATTCCAGGAGCAGCTAATGATTAATCAAAGCTCCCGTGTTTTAAACGGCGTGCTGCCGCAATATACCAGCGCCCCGACAGTTTTACCTGATGGATTAACATGGGAAACTTCAACCACAGCCGATCTTGGCCTTGACCTCAGCATGCTTTCAAACAGGCTAAATTTTACGGCAGATATATATGAGCGTAAAACAACAGACATGTTTACGACCAGCCAAACATTGCCCGCTGTATTTGGTGCTGATGAACCAAAGGGAAATTATGCCGACATGAAAACAAGAGGTTGGGAAGCCAACATAAGCTGGCAGGATAACATCAATATCGGCAGCAAACCTTTTCACTATAATATTGGTTTCTGGATGTCGGATTATTCAGCCACCATATTAAGTTATAATAATGACCAGGGCAACCTGACAGATCATTATGCAGGTGAAAAACTTGGCGAAATATGGGGCTATACCAATGATGGTTACTGGACGGCAGCTGATGTGGATAAAGCTGCGGCCGCCCAGTCTTTTATCAAAGCTTCCAGTACGGGCCAGTTTTTACCCGGCGATATAAAATTCAAAGACCTTAACGGCGACGGCGTGATAAACAATGGCACCAATACACTCAGCGACCCGGGTGATCTTTCCATAATAGGCAATTCCACCCCGCGTTACAGCTATGGCTTTACGGCCGGCGCGGAATACAGCAATTTCTTTTTCAGTATTTTCTTCCAGGGCGTGGGCAAGCAGGACTGGTGGCCGGGCAGTGAGGCAGACCTTTTCTGGGGGCAGTACAACAGGCCTTATAATTATATTTTCCAATCGCAGGTTAACAAAATCTGGTCTGAATCAAATCCCAACGCTTACTTCCCGAGATACAGGGGTTATGTGGCGCAGGGAACCGGCAGGGAATTGAATGTTAAGCAAACCAAATACCTGCAAAATGCGCGTTACATACGCTTAAAGAATGTGCAGATCGGATATTCATTGCCTAAAAGCCTGCTTTCAAAAATACATCTCACCGATGCAAGGGTTTACCTATCGGGAGAAAACCTCTGGTCTTCTTCCCCGCTGTATAAAATTACCCGCGATATAGATGTGGAGAGCATTGGCAAATCAGATATTATTCTCACCGGAAACTCTAATAATGGCAACGGTAATAACTACCCGATATTAAAAAGTTTTACAGCAGGTATTTCTGTCACTTTCTAAAACAGCTTACAATGAAAATGAATCAATATATCAAACAGTTTTGCAGTGTATTAATGCTTGCTGCAGTATTTACATCGTGCACAAAAAATCTTGATCAAACACCGGAAAGCACTGCCGACCGGGATGCTATATTCAGCAGCGAGGATGGATTGAAATTGTATACAAATTCGTTCTATAATATATTGCCTGATATCAATACGCCTTTCAGAACAGATTGTAATATGTCTGATTACGGCGCCACCAGTTCTGTGAGCGATTTTTTGCGGGAAGGCGGCTATACATCAAGGCAGGGCACTGGCTGGAACTGGAATGATTTGCGCAACATCAATTATTTTATTGAGAATTGTACCAACCAGAATATTCCGCAGGAAATAAGGGATAATTATCTGGGCATCGCCAGGTTTTTCCGCGCTTATTTTTATTTTGAGAAGATGAAGCGCTTTGGCGATGTGCCGTGGATAAACCAGCCACTGGCAGTAGATGATCCTGCCCTGTTTGCCGGCCGTGATGCAAGAACGCTTATTACAGATTCTATTATTGCCGATCTTGATTTTGCCGCAGCACATATAACAAAAGAAGAGGATGAAACAAGAAGCACTATTACCAAATATGTTGTGTATGGTTTAAAATCGAGGGTATGTTTGTTTGAAGGCACATTTAGAAAATATCAAACATCTTATGGGCTTGAAAATACAGCAAATGGTTTATTGCAGCAGGCCGCCGATGCCGCCAAAACAGTAATGGATGCAAACATATACCGCCTGAATATGGCCGGTGATAGTTTATCTTACCGCAATCTTTTTATCAGCGCAGCGCCTGTGGCCAGTGAAATAATGCTGGCAGATGTTACCAGCACATCGCTGGCTAAATACAACGATGCCAACTGGTATTTTACAAGCTCCACGTATGGTCCAAGGTTTAGTTTTATCCGCAAGTTTATCAATACTTATTTAATGCGTGACGGTTCGAGGTTTACAGACATTCCGGGCCATGATACGGTTACATTTGCCAATGAAGTTAAAAGCCGTGACCTGCGTTTGCAGCAAACCATCCGCATGGGTGATTATAAACGCGTAACCAACGGAACGGTTATTCCGGGGCCGCCGGTATTTTCTTATGTATATACAGGTTACCAGCCCATAAAATGGTGCCTTGACGATATGTATTATGACGCCGGCGCGTATAACACCAACTCGGTTTCTTTAATGCGCTATGCAGAAATCCTGTTGAATTATGCTGAAGCCAAAGCCGAACTGGGCACTATAACCGATGCGGACTGGGCCGCCACTATTGGTGCACTGCGCCAAAGGGCCGGGATAACCACAGGCACTGCAACATTACCAACAGAGCTTGATCCTTATATGCATGATAATTATTACAGCGATATATCAGATCCTGTAATAATGGAAATAAGGCGCGACCGCGGTATAGAGCTGACATTGGAAGGCTTTCGCTTCTATGACCTGGTACGCTGGAAACATGGAGAGCTGTTGACCGATAAATGGAATGGCATGTATGTACCTTCTGTTGACAAGCCGATGGACCTTAATGAAGACGGGATATTGGATGTAAGTTTTTACATAACATCACCGGCAGATCCCATTAATGGCGTTACCTACCGCGATGTATCCAAACCGCCGCAAACACTGGAACATGGCACCTATGGTGAACTGCACTGGCTTGATAATGTTTCAAGGGTTTGGGCAGATTATAAATATCTTTATCCCATTCCTTTTGACGACCTGCAGTTAAATCCTGACCTCAAGCAAAACCCCGGATGGGAATAATTATATTGACCAGGAAGCACCAGCATTATAAGCTGGTGCTTTTTAAATTAAATGAGATGAAAAAAATATTAAGTATTGTTTGTTTAATATTAATAGTAAGCAGCAGTAAGGCACAGCAAATAAAACATGTAGTATTAATTACCATCGACGGCTTTCGCCCGGATTTTTATCTTGAAGATAAATGGCACACGCCTAACCTTAAAATGCTGATGCAGCAAGGCTTTTACGCCAAAGGTGTGAACAGCGTTTTTCCATCCATGACCTATCCTTCGCACACAACCATCGTAACCGGTGTGCAGCCTGCAAAGCATGGCATTTATTACAACGGCATGTTTGAACCTGATACAATAAAAGGTAAAATATACTGGAACTATACTTCCATTCATGTTCCCACTTTATGGCAGGCTGTGCACAATAAAGGCGGAAAAGTGGCAGCCTTGTTCTGGCCAGTATCTGCCGGTGCGCCTGCTGATTATTTAATTCCTGATAATGGCAGTATGGGTGAAGCTAACCGTATTGCTTACTCACAACCTGCAGGCTTTATTGAAACCTTACAAAAAGATGTTTTTAACGACACAGGAAAAATTAATTACGGCATAGATCACAACGTGGCACAGATAGCAGCTTATGTAATTAAACAGGCGGCGCCGGAGTTAATGACGGTGCATTTCTTTTCCGTAGATCATTTTGAACACATGCAGGGCCGCGAAGGAGAACTTGTGGAAAAAGCTATTGCAGATGCCGACAGCGCCGTTGGCATTGTATGGAAAGCTATACAGGATAAGGGTATTGCAGATAATACACTATTTATTGTGACCGGTGATCATGGCTTTGAAACGGTGACAACATCTGTAAACCCGAATGTATGGTTAAAAGAAGCCGGACTTATTACCGATTTAAAAAACGGCGGCTGGAAAGCAAGATTTTTATCTGTTGGCGGATCAACTTATTTATATCTTAAAAACAGGAATGATAAAGCAACACTAGATAAGGTAAATTCCATATTGAACAATCTTCCCGATTCTGCCAAACAATATTTACGTATTATTAGCAGGCAGCAATTAAACAGCATTGCCGGCAATCCTGAAGTTGAATTTGCTATCAGCGGTTTAAACGGCGCCTCTTTTGGCAATGCAGAAAATGGCGACGCCATCAAAGCAATAAAAACAAGCGGTGCACACGGCTACTTTCCCGATACAAAAAATATACGCGCCGGTTTTATTGCGTTTGGAAAAACAGTTAACAAAGGGTTTGTTGATGAAATGAATGAAAGAGATATAACATCGGTTGTTATAAAAGCACTGGGATTAAATTTTCCAACAGCAGAGGGTAAACTGCCGGAAGGATTATTTAAATAAAACTGAACGAATTAATAATAACAAAGGGCCTTAACCGGCCCTTTTTGTTTTATGAATTTTATACTTTAAATAATCAGTTAAACATGGTTAACTGAACGGCAGTTTGATTAAAATAAAATGTTTCTTTTATTACGGTCGCATTATTTTTTATATGATAAACTTCCGTTTCATGATAACGGCTTGCCACCACAATTTTTGTTTCGCCTGCATGCTGCAAAAAAGTTTGCTCCGCCAGTTGCGGCGTATTGTTATTGCTGGAAAGATGCGACAGAATAAGATGCGTGAGCTTACCGGGACGGTGCATATTAAAAAGTTCAAGCGCTTCAGCGTTGGATAAATGCCCGTTGCCGCCGCTGATGCGTTTCTTTAAAAACCACGGGTACCTGCCGGCAGCCAGCATATCGCCATCATAATTGGCTTCGAGAAAAACGGCATTGCACTGTTTGAAATGATAGATAACCTGCTCGCATACCCTGCCAATGTCTGTAAATACGCCTATACATACATCTTCATCATTCTGAATAATAAAGCTGTGCGGGTCGCAGGCATCGTGCAATTTGGCAAAAGCTTTTATGGTAAGGCCACCGATGCTTATACGTTCATTGGAACAAAAATGACGAACCAGTTCAGGTTGCAACTTAAACCGGCAATGGCGCAAAGTGGTTTCTGTTATGTAAACCGGTAAGGCATATTTTTTTGCCAGCGATTCAATGCCATTGATATGATCATCATGCTCATGCGAAATAAAAACCGCTTTTACTTTTTGCATGGAAAGGCCAAGCCTGTTCATTCTTTTCTCCGTTTCGCGGCAGGAAATGCCAGCATCAATTAAAACAGCTTCATTGTTATTGCCTACATAATAACAATTGCCGTTACTGCCAGAATTTAATGATGCGATGAACAAAGACATGCGGCAAATTACAGCTTATAAAAACAAATATTATGTTGAAGGCGAATAAATATTTATAACGGGTGTATTATAAGCCCAATAATTTTTACAGTTAAAAATATCGTTGCATGTATTGAAGTGAATAGAAAATATTATAACCTGTATGCTCTGTGTTTCTCTGCGTCAAAATTATAGTTTCAGCGCCCGCTTAAAACTTTTCAGTTCATCAATTTCAACAGGTGTGAGCGGCTGGTTATTGTTGTATTTGGTTTGAAGAAATAAAACGCGTTTGTGCTGTGGGTATCTGGCGAGTATCGCATCAATAATATCGCCCGCAACTTTATCTTTTTCATATAAGGGTTTCGGTTCTGGCAGTTCAGATTTAAAACGGTTGGGCATTTTCTTTATCACCGCTTCAAGCGTTGCAAGCTTTGCCGTTGAAAAGTCTTTTATGGCTGCGGTTTTTCCGTGCAAGCCCTGCAATTGTTTTTTGCTAAGGCTTCCTCTTTTTTGATATTGCTGATAAATGCTGATAACAAACGATGACACAGGATAGGCCAGGATACAGGCTTCGAGCGCTTCATTAATAATGTCCGGGTCTGATGTTTTTTTATTCACCTGTTTCATTAGCCGTTAAAATTATACGGTTTTCCATAAAATAAATAATTCAATAAACTTCATAATTACAAAAGGCTAATTTATTTTGCATATACTCCCGGTCCATGGTATCAAAGACATTTTTAAGTTTGATTATTGGCTGTTTTACAACGATTGCAATATACGGCCAGGCAGCTGCGAATTACGGCAACAACCCGGCGGCAGGAAAATACTATAACATCCGCGGCATAAAAATGTACTGCGAAATATATGGCAGCGGCCGGCCATTATTAATGATACATGGCAATGGCGGGAGCATCAGGTCATTCAGCAGCAACATTCCTTATTTCGCTAAAAGATATAAAGTAATTGCGGTTGACAGCCGCAGCCAGGGTAAATCCATTGATACAAAAGATTCCCTGAGTTTTGAAATGATGGCCGATGATTTTGCTGTTTTGCTCGACACGCTGCATATTACATCAGCATACATTTTAGGCTGGAGCGATGGCGGTATCACTGCTTTATTGCTCGCCATAAGGCATAAGAATAAAATAATAAAGCTCGCAGCAACGGGTGCAAATCTCTGGCCCGATTCAACGGCGCTGATGCCCTCCTTCTGGAAAAACATGAATAACCAGTACAAGGCATCTTACAATAAAAAACGAACCACTCAAAAAGAGAAGAACGACTGGAAATTATTTATGCTTGATTTTAAACAACCGCATATTTCACTTTCATCTTTAAAACAAATAAAATGTGCGGCGCTTATAATTGGCGGAGATCATGACCTTATCCCGGTAAAGCACACCGCATTAATTGCACAGAATATTCCGAAAGCGCTTTTATGGATTGTTCCCAATTCAGGCCATGCAACCTTGCAGGAGCACAAAGAAGATTTTAATAAAAAAGTGGATGCATTTTTTCAGGCAATTAGGTAATCCTGAAGAATAAAATATACAATTAACGATTTCAACAAAGCGTATTTTACTTCAGTCCCACACTTCCGGCTTACACAATACTGCATCAAAATAACTATTGCTTAACATTTATCGTTTTCCCCTATTTTTGTCCGCCACAAAAAAATCGGGTTTGCTTTATGACTGAAACATTATTTCTCCTCGTGCCGGTTATGGGTGTAATCGGGCTGATTTACACATTTATAAAATTTAATTGGGTAAGTAAACAGGATGCCGGTAATGATCACATGAAAACGATCAGTACTTATATAGCCGAAGGTGCTATGGCATTTTTAAAAGCTGAATGGAAAATTTTAGGATATTTTGTTGTGATCGTAGCCTTGTTGCTGGGCGTAATGGCCAGCAGCAACCCGCATTCGCACTGGGCAATTGCCCTTGCCTTTGTCATAGGTGCGGTATGCAGCGCCACTGCAGGTTATATAGGCATGAAAGTAGCCACAAAAGCTAATGTGCGTACAGCCCAGGCAGCAAGAACCAGTTTATCCAAGGCCTTAAAAGTTTCTTTTACGGGCGGTTCTGTTATGGGGCTTGGCGTTGCCGGTCTTGCCGTACTGGGTTTAAGCGGCTTATTTCTTGTTTTAAAACAAATTTTTGCTGCAGATGCACCGGTTAATTCAGAAGAAATGTTCCGCACCATAGAAGTGCTTACCGGTTTTTCACTCGGTGCAGAATCTATTGCATTGTTTGCACGTGTGGGCGGCGGTATTTACACCAAAGCTGCCGATGTGGGCGCTGACCTTGTGGGAAAAGTGGAAGCAGGCATTCCTGAAGATGACCCGCGTAACCCGGCTACCATTGCAGACAATGTGGGCGATAATGTGGGCGATGTTGCCGGCATGGGCGCTGACCTTTTCGGTTCTTATGTAGCTACCGTTTTAGCTACCCTTGTATTAGGGCAGGAAGTTACCGCACCGGGCGGCGGAATTTTAACCGGGGCTTTCGGTGATATGGCGCCTATTCTTTTACCCATGCTCATTGCAGGCATCGGGGTTATCTTTTCTATTATAGGCACCTTATTCGTTAAAGTAAGCGACACTGCCGGCATCAACACATCCAATGTGCAGAAAGCGCTGAATATGGGTAACTGGGGTTCTATTATTCTTACGGCCATCGCCAGCTTTATACTTGTAAAATATATTTTGCCCGACCAAATGGAGCTGCGTGGTTTTGAATTTACCAGCAATGGTGTACTGGGCGCAATTTTCACCGGTCTTGCAGTAGGCACTCTAATGAGCATTATTACCGAATATTATACGGCAATGGGTAAGCGCCCTGTAATGAGCATTATCCGCCAGTCGGCAACAGGCCATGCAACAAATGTTATCGGCGGTCTGGCAGTTGGTATGGAATCTACGTTACTGCCTATCCTTGTACTGGCGGGCGGCATTTACGGTTCTTATGCTTTTGCAGGATTATACGGCGTTGCTATCGCCGCCGCCGGTATGATGGCTACTACAGCCATGCAGTTGGCAATAGACGCTTTCGGGCCTATCGCTGATAATGCGGGGGGTATTGCGGAAATGAGTGAGCTGCCAAAAGATGTGCGTGAAAAAACCGATGTGCTGGACGCTGTGGGTAATACAACCGCCGCCACCGGTAAAGGTTTTGCCATTGCCTCTGCTGCACTTACAGCTTTAGCATTATTTGCTGCCTTTGTTGGTGTTGCAGGCATTTCCGGTATTGATATTTATCATGCTGATGTATTAGCTTCTTTGTTTGTAGGCGGCATGATACCCTTTATCTTTTCTTCGCTGGCCATACGTGCTGTTGGACAGGCAGCTATGGCAATGGTAGAAGAAGTGCGCAGGCAGTTCAGGACCATTCCCGGCATTATGGAAGGAACAGGTAAACCGGAATATGAAAAATGCGTGGCCATTTCTACCAACGCTTCCATTAAAAAAATGATGCTGCCCGGCGCTATCGCCATTATCTCTCCGCTTATTATTGGCTTCTTATTAGGCCCTGAAGCATTGGGTGGATTTTTAGCAGGCGCCACCGTTAGCGGCGTATTGATGGGTATGTTCCAGAACAATGCCGGCGGTGCATGGGACAATGCAAAGAAATCTTTTGAAAAAGGTGTGGAAATAAATGGCGAAACTTATTACAAAAAGAGTGAGCCACATAAAGCATCTGTAACCGGCGACACAGTGGGTGATCCTTTTAAAGATACCTCCGGCCCTTCCATGAATATCTTAATTAAACTGATGAGTATTGTATCGCTGGTAATTGCGCCCACGCTGGCTCAGATATACCATACAAAAGATGCTGCGTCTGTTCAAAAACATAAAACAGAAATAACAGCTAAGGTTATAAAGAAATAGAAGTTTAAGCTGTCCAGTTACCAACAGGGCAGTTTAAAAAATCTTGTTTTTTAACGAATAAAAGAGGTTGCTTTATGCAACCTTTTTTATTTTTACCATCTTATGAAAAAGAAAATATTACCTGTAGCTATTGCTTTCACTGCTATCGTTTTTGCAGCCTGCGATAACAAACCTGTCGTTACAACAGAAAGAGAAACGGTTAGCACCGAACCCGTAAAAACTTACCAGGAAATAGTAAAAAGTGAGGAAACAACCGATACGTTTAATGTGGCTCTGTATGAAACCAAATATACTTTTAAATACCTCATTAAAATAAATTTTAAAGGCATTGAAGCCACAGACAGCCTTCGCATTCCTAATCTTGGTTATGAACCACAACCTGAAATAAAACAGGGTGAAGTGAGCCCTTCCTGCATCATCGGGTTTTTGGATGATAAAAAACAATTTATGGAAGGCAATGAAGTATTGTTTAAAGATAACCAGCTGCTCTATCACCCGCTTAAATCTTATGACGTTTCAGATGAAAAATAAAAGTTTTCAAAAGCCGCCCGTTAACAGGCGGCTTTTTTATAGTTCAGCATACCTGTTTTCCGAAGGCAAATAGCCCTTATCTTTCAAAATATTACCAAGCCTGCTATAAAAAGCAGGGTCAGCAGGTGTAACGCTGGCAAGTCCATCAACATACCTGTTATATAAACTGAATAAAGCTGCTATTAAAACCGTATCATGCAATTCCATATCCGTTGTCCCTTCCGCTCTTGCTGCAGCAACCATTTGTTCTGTAACAAGCCTGCCATTTCTGCCAACAGCACTGGCTATCTTTAGCAATGCTTTCATTTTGTTGCTCACGGGCGCTGTGTCAATATCTGTTTTTACTTTTTCAGCAATATGGTCATCATTCAATAAAATGTTTGCAGCGGCTGAATGCGCCGCCATGCAGAATTTACACTCATTGCCCTGCGAAACAACAGTGGCAATCAATTCCCGTTCACCTTCTGAGAGCGTAGATTCGCCTCTTAATAAAATTTGCGTAAGTTGTCTTATGGGCAAGGCGGTATCTTTCCTGTAATCAAGCAGGCCGGTAATGCCCGGCAGTTTTTCGCTTAATGGAATATATGGCATAGTAAATATTTATGCTGGTTGTTTAACTGTAAACGGTTTGGTAAGATAACCTTCTGTTGCACGCTGTTTGCCAATTGCATCATATACCGCGTCATCGTTTGGCGCCCAGGTGGCAAGCCCGTCCACATAACGGTTAAACATACAAAAAACAGCCGTTATTAAAACTGTGTCGTGAATTTCTTTATCTGTGGCGCCTGCAGTCTTTGCGTTTTCAATCTCTGTTTCTGAAACAGCTTTGCCGCTTTGCTGAACTTTCGCCGCAATGCGCAGCAAGGCTTTCATTTTATCACTCACATCAGTTACATCAATATTTTTTGCAAGAATATCCTTCACTACATTTTCATTTCCACCCAGGTGATGTTTAGCGATAGCGCCATGTGTATTGGCGCAATATTTACATTCATTTAAGCTCGATGTATAGGCAGCAATTAATTCGCGTTCACCCGGCGTAAGGGTTGACGTATGCTTGTCATGCAATAAAACCTGCACAAGGTTATTTAAAGGCGCTGCCGTGGCCGGACTGTACATAAACAAACTGCGAACACCGGGATAATCTTCAGGCAAATTAATATGTGGCATACAAATAGTTTTGAGGCTGAAATGTACAAAATTTTTGCAGCGGGAAAGAACCGGTGGCTTTGTGCACAAATCATTTTATAAAATCTTCATTCATTTTATCAATATCTTTCAGCCGTTAAAATTTTCCCCAACAGTTATGAAAAAGCTTGCATTATTAATTGCTTTATTGACTACCCTCCTGTTTAACCAAAGTTGCAATACAGGCAGCAAAACAAGGGTTTTACTTTTTACCAAAACAACGGGCTATCACCATGCATCCATTGCTGCGGGCATTGAAGCCATTAAAAAAATTGCAGCAGAAAAAAACTTTAGTGTGGATGTTGATTCTACCGGCAAACATTTTAATGATAACGATCTTAAAAAATATAAGACCGTTATTTTTTTAAGTACAACAGGCAATATTCTGAACAGCGATGAGCAGGTAGCATTGCAGCGTTATATGGAAGCGGGTGGCGGTTTTATGGGCATTCATGCGGCTGCGGATGCCGAGTATAACTGGGGCTGGTATAATAATCTTGTGGGCGCCTATTTTAAAAGCCATCCCTCAAATCCAAATGTTCGCAAAGCAACAATTGTTGTAACAGACACAAGCTTTATTGCCATGAAAGGTATTCCCGAAAAATGGGAGCGCACTGATGAATGGTATAACTATAAAAGCATAAGCCCGGCCATTAAAGTGGTAGCTGTGTTAGACGAAGATAGTTATGAAGGTGGTGAAAACGGTAAAAACCATCCTATTGCCTGGTACCATGAATTTGACGGCGGCCGTGTTTTTTATACCGGCGGCGGGCACACCGATGAAAGTTTCAGCGAGCCTTTATTTTTACAGCACCTGGCCAACGGGCTTTCCTATACAATGGGCGCAGATACGGCAAAGCTTGACTATTCAAAAGCATACGCTACCAAAGCTCCGGAAGAAAACAGGTTCACCAAAACCATACTCAGCAACGATTTGAATGAACCGATGGAAATAGCAGTTACACCATCGGGTATAGTGTATATTGTAGAAAGGTCAGGTAATTTTTATGCTTATAAACCCACTGATAATACAACAAAACTTATTCATACATTTAAAGTATTGCCAGATACAAAAGAAGCCTTTGGCAATGGTTTGCTGGGTATGACAATTGATCCTGACTTCGCAACCAATAAATTTGTTTATTTCTTTTATTCACCCGATTCTTTGCCTGCGCACCAGAATATTGCACGCTTTAAAATGATTACAGAAGATTCCATTGATCTTACTTCTGAAAAAGTGATCATACAGGTTCCCATCGATCCCGAAGTAAGCGCTCATACCGGCGGCTCGCTGGCGTGGGATAAAAACAAAAACCTGTTTATTTCAACCGGCGATAATACGGTTCCCTTTGAATCGAATGGTTATGCACCTTTAGATGAAAGGGCTGGCAGAAAAACGTATGATGCACAACGTTCTGCTGCCAACGCCAATGACCTTCGCGGCAAAGTTTTACGCATACATCCCGAGGCAGACGGAAGCTATACCATTCCTGATGGCAACCTGTTTGCAAAAGATACAACAGGCACAAGGCCTGAGATATATACGATGGGTTGCCGCAATCCTTACCGCATTGCCGTTAATCAAAAAACCTCAACCTTGTATTGGGGTGAAGTGGGTCCTGACGCCGGAGAAGATTCAAAAAACGACCCGCGTGGTTATGATGAATTTAACCAGGCAAAAAAAGCAGGTAATTATGGCTGGCCTTATTTTGTAGCCAACAATCGGGCTTATCACGATTCAGATTTTGCAACACATGCTATAGGCCCTTTATTTGATGTGAAAGGCCCTGAAAATAATTCTCCCAACAACACTGGCTTAAAGAAACTGCCTGCTCCAACCAGCGCCATGATATGGTATCCTTATAATTTCTATGATACATTTCCGCAGTTGGGCGAAGGTGGGCGCACAGCCATTGCCGGGTATTTTTATCATTATGATAAAGCCAAAGCGAAACCCAATAGCATTCCTGAATATTATGATGATTGTTTGTTTATAATGGACTGGATGCGCAACTGGGTTTATGCCGTGCGTTTTGATGAAAATGAAAACTATAAACGCATGGAACCTTTCATGCCTTTAACAGGAGATTTCAGAAGGCCGATTGATATGGATATAACACCGGAGGGCATTATGTATGTGCTTGAATATGGTTCTGTTTACGGTGCGGATAACGATGATGCAAGACTGGTTCGTATAAATTATAATGGCGGTAACCGTGCGCCGGTTGCCAGGATAAGCACAGATGATTCTATTGGCCTTGCACCGCTTACTGTAAAGTTCAGCAGCAGTAAATCTTACGATTTTGATGAAGATGATAAATTAAAATATGAATGGACATTTGAAGGCAACAAGGTTGGTTCAATAGACGCCAATCCCACCTATACATTTAAAGATAAAGGTGTTTACAATGTGTTGCTGAAAGTAACGGACCCATCCGGCTTAAGCTCTATGGACACGATAGAAATTAAAGCAGGCAATACCATGCCCGATGTAACCATTAACACAACTGGCAACAGCATGTTTTATTTTGATGATGAAAAACTTGATTACAGCGTAGATGTAAAAGATAAAGAAGATGCAAGTATTGATACCAAAAGAATAAATGTGCAACTGAAATATATTCCCAGAGAAACGGGCGTTTATAAAACAGCACAGGGTAAAGGTGCGTGGATAATGCCAGGAAAAATACTGATGGAAACCAGCGATTGCCAGGCCTGCCATACCGTTGATAAAACGATTGTGGGCCCTGCATTTAATGCCATTGCCGAAAAATACTATAATAAGCCTGCTGAAATACCACGTCTTGCGGGCAAGATAATTTCAGGAGGCGCAGGTGTATGGGGCAATCATTATATGAATGCGCATCCGCAGTTAAGCAAGGATAATACAACCACAATTGTAAAATATATCCTTTCCTTAAAACAACAGCAAACGAAAGATAGTCTTGCTTCCACTGGTGCGGTTGAACTAAAACAACCTTCCGGCGCAAAAGAAGGCACATGGGCTTTATCTGCATCCTATACGGATCTTGGTAATGGCATTGTGCCGTTAACGGCAACAAAAGAGCTTGTGCTAAGGCCGGCTGTGCTGCAGGCTGAAGATGCAGATGTTGTTCGGAATATTAACCGCGGCGACAACATTTTAGGCAGCATACATCACAAATCTTATTTTGTTTTTAAAGGCATAGATTTAAAAGGCATTAATAACATTACTTATAATTACGCTTCTCAAAACATTGATGCTACGCTTGAAGTACATATTGATTCACCAACCGGGCCGGTTATCAGCACGCTTGATTATAAATCAACAGGAAGCTGGCGGAATTATAAACAGGTTACAACCGCTATAAAAGATCCCGGCGGCATGCATGATCTTTATTTTGTTTTCAAAAAAGACACGGAACCTAATCATGATATGTTCTCGCTTGACTGGTTAAAATTTGGAAAGTAAGCGATTGTTGTCCTGGTAACAATACTTTGCCACGAAGGCACGAAGAAATAATGCTTAAAATTATGGCTTTGTGCCTTCGCGCTTTGTGGCATACTTCCCATAGCCTGCTACACTTTATTTCTAATGGCTGCTGAAGAATTCAAGCATTGTGGTTAATGCTTTTTCGCTGTGCATCAGTTCCCCATTTTCAAGCGATTCATGCGCTGCAACTGCCGCTCTTTTACGCATATTTATTTCATAAAAAGAAATGGCTTCCTCCAAAGTATTGTATTTATCATCCGTTAAACATTCGCTCAACTCCAAAGCATCAAGCATCGCCATGTTCGCACCCTCCCCTGCAAATGGCGGCATTACGTGTACCGCATCGCCCAGCATGGTTAAGTTAGCAAGGGCTTGCCAGCTTTGATTTAAAGGCGCACAATAAACAGGCCGGGGAATAAAGGGCGTGACTGCATTTTCAAACAACTCGTACCAAATACTGCTCCAGCCTGAATATGTGGTTTTAAACCATTCCAGCATTTGTGTTTTATCAGTATAATCCAAACTCTTATTTACAGCCCGGTTTTCGTCAGCTTTAAAGCTTGCATAAAAACCTATATCGCCATTGCTCTTTTGGCCGCCCAGCATACATTTTGAATTTCCGAAAGCCATTGCCTTTCCTCCATTTAGCAAGGCATAAATATGAGGAGTCGTTTTTGCTGCATCATTAATATTTATTTCAAGCATGATAATGCCCGAATAAAAAGGTTTGATGTTTGTAATGTATGGACGTATTTTAGAATTAGCGCCATCGGCAGCAATTACAATATCTGCGTAAGCTGATGAACCGTTTTTGAAATGCAGCAGCCAGCCTTCGTTTTGCTTTTCCATTGAAATAAAATGACTGTCCCACTCAATAGTTTTTGGTTGTAAAGATTCCAGCAACATATTTCTTAACGGGGCACGATCTATTTCAGGACGAAAATACTCACTGCCAAAATTTTCATGGGGTTTGGATTCGTGATCACTGAAAAATATTTCAGCTCGCTCATTTGTTATAACTTTTTTATCGGCGCCGGGATGAAAATTCTTTTTAAACTCGTTTAATAAATCCGCTTTGCGCAAAGCCGCCAACCCTGATGCTTCATGCATATCAAGCGGCGAACCTATCAAACGGGCATTCTTATTATAATCCCTTTCATATACTTTTACGGTTGCACCCTTCAATTGTAAAAGCCTTGCCAGCATTAACCCACCCGGGCCACCGCCAACAATAGCGATTGATTTATTTTCTATCAGCATTCTTTGAAATTTAGTTGTAAAAGTGCAAAGCTATTGCTGCTTTAAAACTGATAATAGTATAAATCGGTCGTTTTGATTTTTGGATAATTCTTTCGGCGCCACGCCCGAAAATTTCTTTACCTGTTTAATAAAATGGTTTTGGTCTGCGAAGTTTAATTCTGGAAAAAGCTTTCCTTCTGCAATTTGTTTTAAAGATGTCCTGAAGCGCAAAATATTACAATATGCTTTTAATGAAAGCCCGAATTGCCGGTTGAAATAACGGTTGATTTGCCTGCTGCTCCAAAACACTTTTTCCGAAAGTTCTTTTACGCTCATCTCGCCGTTTGATGCATAAATTAGTTCGAAAAGCCTGCGCTTTCTTTCATCAATTACAGGGGGTAAAAATGTTTTTATTTTCTGAGATGCCTTTGTATAAAACGCATCAAAATCTTTCAGATCATTAGCATGAAAATTCCAGAAATTATTTGGAAGTTCTTTTGCACTATTTAATATATCGGCAATAGAAGCATGTAAAATATATTCAACAGCAAGCGGTTTAAAATTAACATCAAAAGCAAGTGTTTGCGGTGGGATGGTTCTTTGTTTGGGCGCTGTTTCCAGGCCCGTAAGTATAATTTGAAAAGGGTCTAATGCAGGTTTCCAGAAAAATAAATCAATCCTGCCATCAGGCATTACAACCACTTCTTTTGGTTCATCCGACGGGTTATGAAACATGCCCAAACTTTCTACAAAGCCGGCAAGCGGCTCATCTGGTTTAATAAACTTATAATAGAATCCATTGGTCATTGTTTCTGTTCATCACGAATGCTGTGCCCGTAATAAAATATCAGGCTGTATGTTACGCAGACATTAAACGCATCCTGCATAAAACCTGCAAGTTCATTACAAACATATCGAAAGCCTATTTTATCTGCACCTCGGGATTGGGGATAAAATTGAGGAAGGAATTGAATTTAAGCAGGTATTTTCTTTTATCGAGTTTATAATAAAAAGCGCCTTTTTTGGAGCCATTCTTTTCCTTGTCTTTCTGCCTGATGAGCAAACCCGTTGATAAAATTTTCCTGCTGAAATTACCCTTGTCCAAAACTTTATTATAAACGTCTTCGTATAAAGTCTGCAATTGCGGGATAGTGAATTTTTCAGGCAGCAATTCAAATAATACAGGGTGAAAGGCGGCCTTGTAACGCAGCTTCTCTTTCGCCATTTCAATCATTTCTTTATGATCGAAAATAAGGGCAGGTAATTTTTTAAGGGGAAACCATTCCGCGCTGTAATTATGGCTTATCTGTTCCTCATACTGGCTAATATCGATAAGCGAGAAATAGGCAATAGAAACCGTGCGTTCCGTGGGGTCGCGGTCCGGTTCGCCAAAAGCGGCAAGCTGCTCCAGGTAAATATCTGTAAGGCCCGTAAGCTGTTTTAAAATACGCGCTGCAGCCTGGTTTATATTTTCTTCCGCAGTTACAAATCCGCCCATTAAACTCCATTTTCCTTTCTGTGGTTCAAAACCCCTTTTAATGAGCAATAATTTCAGGTGTGTTCCATCAAAACCAAAAATAATGCAGTCCACTGCCATCAACATCCTGTTTTGGTGCGTATAACGTTTAAGTTGCATGGTTGTCAATGGTTGACAATTTTTGAGTTATGTGAATAAGGTTTAGCCAAAAGTATTTTATAAAAATAAATCAGCGTAAAAAAATAATTGTCATAATGATAAAAATAAATGGAGAAGCGGTTTTGCATTAGTGTATAATATAGATTAAAAGCTGCCAGCCACCGATTGCCGGATCATAGTTCCATATTCATTTTAGAATTTGCCAAAAGATTTCATAAATAACCGGAGAAAAGAAGGTGGACGATATTTTTGGTATAAATTGCGGTGATTTTTTGTTATCAAAATCCATTGTCTTAATTATCGCAGCTATGCATCATATAAGAAAAACCTGCGGGATAGGATATGTGAGGATCAACGGTGTAGGGTATATGTTTAAAGCAACTAATACTTACAAAATTCATTAACCAGCAGGCAATCGAAAAAATTAATAAGCCCGGCACAATTGCTTTGTAACAACAAAAGCTGTTTAAGCCCAATTTATGAGTATAGTTCTGATATCAATAATAGCAATTGTTTATACTGCTATCATTTCCATTACCTTAATGATTTTTCATCGCTTCCGCGATAAAAATTAGCTGAGGCTTTTTCCGGCACACCGCAGAAAAATTAATTTCTGATTGGCTTGCCTTTCTTGATTACCGCTTCAATCCGCTGCAGGGTTTTCTTTTCACCGCAAAGACTTAAGAATGCTTCGCGCTCAAGATCAAGCAGGTATTGTTCGCTCACCAAAGTTTGTTCGCTTAAATCACCACCGCACATTACATACGCTAATTTTTTTGCTACCAAAGCATCATGATCTGTTGCATAATTGGCAAGCCGCATGCTGTTAATACCTACATATAAAGCGCCTAATGCGGAACGGCCCAATACCTTGATATCTGTTTTTTGTACAGGCTGAACATAACCCTGGTTATATAGTTCAATTACCGCATTTTTGGCTTCGCCTGTCCGGCGCTGTGGGTTTATAACAACTTCGTCGTGGCCTTTGCGCAAAATACCCAGGTCATATCCTTCAAAAGCAGATGTGGCAACTTTAGCTGTTGCAATGGTAAAAAAGCGGTTTTTTAAAGTAATGGTTTCCGGCTCATCTTCGTGCATTTCATCGGCGGCCCGTAATACAAATTCTTTAGTGCCGCCGCCGCCGGGAATCAATCCCACACCAAGCTCCACCAAACCAATGTAGGTTTCAGCGGCAGCATATACTTTGTCGGCATGCAGGTTCATTTCACAGCCGCCGCCAAGGGTTAAACCAAGCGGCGCCGTAACAACCGGTACAGATGAATAACGCACCCGCATCATGGTATTCTGAAACATGCGTATGGCCATATCAAGCTCATCATATTCCTGCTCAACCGCATACATAAATATCATTCCAACATTAGCACCTGCACTGAAATTAGCGCCGCTGTTGCTTATTACAAGCCCCTTGAATTTTTCTTCGGCAATCTCAATGCTTTTATTAACCGCCTGTAATACTTCGCTGCCAATCGTATTCATTTTGGTTTGCCATTGCAAAGCCACTACATCATCTCCAATATCATACAACCACGCATTGCTGTTTTTCCATACAACTTTATTCTTATAATTTTCTAAGATGATAAAGTTCCCTGCCGAAGGAACCGGCTTATATGTTTTGGATGCTACATCATAATACAGCCTGGTATTGTTTTCTGTTTTATAAAAAGAGGTATTGCCGGCCGCCAGCATATCATCCACCCATGAAGCAACCTTATAACCTGCTTCTTTCATAGCCTGTACGGTTGCTGCAACGCCAAAAACATCCCAGCTTTCAAATGCGCCTATCTCCCATCCAAAGCCAGCCATCATAGCATCATCAATCCTGTAGAGTTCATCACTTATTTCGGGAATGCGGTTAGATACATAAGAAAATAAAGCGTGATGAAAATGACGGTAAAAATCGCCGGCCTTATCTTTTGCAGTGAATAATGTTTTTAATCTTGTTTTTAAATCTTCAATTGGCTGTGCTGCCTTTACAGAAGCGAATGATGCTTTTGTACGGGGTTTATATTCCAGCGTTTTTAAATCGAGCGTATAAATTTCCTTATCCGTTTTTCTCTCTTCAGGGCTGCCTTCTGCAACGGGTATTTTTATCTTCTTAAAAAAGCCTTGCCCGGTTTTATCGCCCAGCCATTTATTTTCAACCATAGTTTGCAGCCAGCCCGGAATTTTAAACAGTTCCCCCGCTTCATCACCGGGACAATTTTGAGCAACACCATCCGCCACTTTTACCAATGTATCAATACCCACCACATCTGCCGTTCTGAAGGTTGCTGATTTTGGCCTCCCAATAATAGGCCCTGTTAATGCCTCCACTTCATCAATACTTAAATCAAATTTCTCCATCGTATTAAAGATGGACATGATGCCGAATACACCGACGCGATTGGCTATAAAGGCAGGTGTATCTTTTGCCAGTACCGTGGTTTTGCCGAGGAATACATCACCATAATGCATTAAGAAATCTATGACAGATGGATCTGCTTCCGGGGCCGGGATTATTTCAAGCAGGCGCAAATAACGCGGCGGGTTAAAGAAATGTGTGCCGCAGAAATGTTTTTTAAAATCTTCGCTTCTGCCCTGGGATAATATATGTATGGGAATACCCGAAGTATTGGTGGTGATTAATGTTCCGGGTTTACGAAATTGTTCCACCTTTTCATACACCTGTTGTTTTATATCCAGCCTTTCCACCACAACTTCAATTATCCAGTCGCATGAAGCAATATCTTTCAGGTTGTCATCGAAATTGCCGGTGGTTATACGTTTTACAACATCCTTTGTATAAACAGGTGAAGGATTTGATTTGATGGCAGCCTGTAAAGCATCGTTTACCAATTTGTTTTTAGGAAGTCTATTCCCCTCCCAGCCCGGCGTAGCTATATCCAACAATAAAACCTGCACACCAATGCCTGCAAAATGACAGGCAATTCTTGAACCCATTACACCACTGCCTAAAACGGCAATTTTTTTTATTGAACGCTTCATACGTTGTATTTGAAAGTTTAAGATCAGCAATCAAAAGTAAAAATAGTTAGTTATGCAACTATTTTTTTGAAATTAATTATAAAAGTTATCCGTTAGATAAAAAACGTTATCCATAAAGAAGCGTTTTTCGTTAGACATTTTATTATGAAGGTTTTCAGCTCAGCTCCTAACCTAAACTTACATGCGGCACGAAACTTTAGCGGCATTACTCATTAACAAAACAAATTATTTACTTTCATCGCATAAACTGCTATATGCAAACTGCATCTAAAAAAGTTATTAATGCCTGGGCTATGTATGACTGGGCCAACAGCACTTATAATTTAGTTATTACAACTACTTTTTTTCCTATCTATTTCACAGCAGTTACAAAGCACGCTTTTGGCAGCGAGAAGGTGCCATTGCTTGGCAGAACATTCATCAACTCTTCTTTGTATGATTATACTTTAGCAGCCGCCTACTTTATCATTGCGCTTTTGTATCCTGTGCTTACTTCTATTGCAGATACAAGGGGCAACAAGAAAAACTTCATGCGTTTTTTCTGTTACATGGGCGCTATTGGATGCAGTGCTTTATATTTTTTTCGCGGCGATAATATCTGGGTGGGCATCATCGCTTTTATGATGGCGGCTGCAGGTTATGTGGGCAGCCTTGTTTTTTATAATGCTTTTCTGCCTGAAATAGCATTACCGCAGGACCAGGACAGGATAAGTGCCAAAGGTTTTTCATTTGGATATATCGGCAGCGTAATCATGCAACTCGTGGGTTTTGTTTTGGTGCTGCTGCTGGCAGACAACCCTGATTATCTTGGCCCCCGCATTACTTTTTTATTGGTGGGTATATGGTGGGCTGGCTTTGCGCAAATAACTTTTGCCCGTTTGCCGGAAACAAAAAGAAATAATGCTGTAAACGGTAATGTTTTTAAAAACGGTTTCCAGGCTATAAAAAAAGTATATGGCGAAGTAAAAAACATGCCTGTATTAAAGCGATACCTGCGCGGTTTTTTCTTTTACAGCATGGGTGTGCAAACTGTTATGCTGGCTGCCACCATATTTGGAAGCAAATTATTGCAATTAGAAGATACCAAACTTATCATTACCGTTGTGGTTATACAACTGGTGGCTATTCCCGGCGCTATATTAATGAGCCGCCTGTCAAATGTTTTTGGCAACCTTAAAGTATTAATGGGTGTAATTATATTCTGGATATTGATTTGCGTGGCGGCTTATTTTACTGCAGACTATAAAATAAAAGGTGGCAATCCCGAATATTTTTTTTACGGGTTGTCGGTAGCTGTTGGTTTGGTAATGGGCGGCATTCAGTCGCTAAGCCGCAGCACCTATTCAAAGCTGATGCCTGAAACAAAAGACACAGCTTCATTCTTTAGTTATTATGACCTTACCGAAAAAATTGCCATCGTTATCGGCATGCTGGCTTTCGGTTATATTGAAGAACTTACCGGTAATATGCAAAACTCTGTATTGAGTTTAATTGTATTTTTTGTTATTGGTTTCCTATGGCTTTTTTCTGCGCTGAAAAAACAGCAATTTTTAAGCAGTTAAGGCATAATAAAGCTTATATATCTTGCGCTAAAAATAAACAGGTATGAAGTTATACAGCATAGAAACAGAACTATTCAAGCTTGATGGCGGCGCAATGTTTGGTGTGGTTCCCAAATCAATATGGAACAAGCTGAACCCTGCAGACGAAAATAATCTATGCACATGGGCCATGCGCTGCTTGCTGATTGAAGATGCCAACAGGCTGATATTAATTGATAACGGCCTGGGCAATAAACAAAGCGAAAAATTTTTCAGTCATTATCATTTGCATGGCGATGCTACGCTTGAAAAATCTTTGTCAGCAAAAGGATTTAGTAAAGATGATATTACTGATGTTATTTTAACGCACCTGCATTTTGATCATTGCGGTGGCAGCGTTGACCGTGATGGTGATAAGCTGGTTACCGCATTTAAGAATGCTACTTACTGGAGTAACCAGGAACACTGGAACTGGGCCGTATATCCCAATGACCGCGAGAAAGCATCTTTCTTAAAAGAAAATATATTGCCCATACAGGAAAGCGGGCAATTGAAGTTTATTGAAGGTGTAAACAATGAAGCCGATGAACCATTGGGCGAAAATAGTTTTAATGATAATATCAGTATCCGTTTTGTAAATGGCCACACGCAGCAAATGATGCTGCCGCAAATAAAATATAAAAACAAAACCATTGTGTATGTGGCTGACCTGCTGCCTTCCGTGCATCATATCCCCATGCCCTACATCATGGGTTATGACATGTTTCCGCTAACCACTTTGCATGAAAAGAAATCTTTTCTTACAGAAGCTTTAAACAATAATTATATTTTATTTTTTGAACATGATCCCAAACATGAATGTTGCACATTGAAGCAAACAGAAAAAGGGATAAGACAAGATTCAATTTTTAAGCTGGATGAATTGTAAATATTATTCAATCTAAAAAAAATCATGGCTGATTGCCTGGATTCAAGCCATGAAAAAAGCCTCCGCTGCTAACAGAAGAGGCTTGTGTATTGACCGCTGCTGATGTGTTATTTTATCCAGTTAAAATTTCTATCATAATGATTGTAGTTATGCTTATTCCGGTAGTCGAGAAAACGATTGTTTACGGCTTCGATTTTATTGTTTCTTTCTCTTTGTAATTGCTGTATAAGATCAATTTTTCTTGACGCTGCAATACGCAGGTTCATCGCTTCTCTCACCTGCTGATTATAAGCGGCATTAATGTTTGCAATTTGCCGGTTCCGCTCAACGGTTGTAAATGAATACGTTTCCACATAACGCTTTCCATAGCTAAAATGTACAGTCGGCGTACGAAATGTAACGGCCGCCGCAAACGGTTGTGAAAAGGCTGCTGTACTTATAATGAACAAGGTTAAAAAGAGTGTAAAGATTTTTTTCATGTTGTTGATTTTTTAATGTTTAATCAATGATTATGAGATAACGTTTTCCTTTTTACGTTTATCAAAACATTGTTAATCATAAACAACCATGTTATCATCCATACAAGCAAGCCGGTTTAAAACAAGAAAGCAACGCCGTTGTTGCGTTGCTTTCTTGTTTGCATAATTATTAATGCTGTATTATTTTTTTTCTGTGCTGTCCTGTTTTTGCTGCTGCATTCTTTGCATCTGTTCCTGCATTTGCTGTTGCATAGGATTTACAGGCTGTGCAGGTGCATCGGTTACATCTTTCACTTCAATATCAAATACCAGGTTTGAAAATGCAGGAATTTCATTGCCCTGCCGCTGTTGTCCGTAACCCAGGAAGGCTGGAATATACAACTTGCCTTTCCCGCCTTTGCCAAATAATGGCAGCCCGTCGCTGAAGCCTGGTATCATACCCGGTGCGCCCACTACAAATTCAAGCGGTTCGGTGTGCCCTTTGCTGCTATCCAAATTGGTATCAAATTCATGGCCCGTTGCCAGCAGTCTGCCACGGTACATTACAGAAACTTTTTTGCCGGAATCAGCTTTCAACGCTGGATCGCCGGCATTTTCAATAACAGCATATGTACCGTTTGTTGCCTTAACACCTTTCAGGTTATTCTTCGCCAGGTAGTCTTCTATTGCTTTAATCTCACTATTCTTTTCCTCTTCCATTGCTTTTTCATAATCTGCCATTACAGCTTTTTCATCTTTAAAAACCTGCAACAATTTAACTTTTGCAACCATTACCTGGCCTTTTACAAAAAGTTCATCATAGCCCTGGATCATTTTTTTATTCTTCAAAGAATCAATATTCATGCTCACTACAGCGCTGTCGCCCACACTCATTAGCGGTATAATTTCCATGAAAGAATATTCTGATCTTTTGCTCGTATCAACCGGGCCATAACCTGGCACATGGCCAAAAGTGCTTTGTAAAACCGAATCGCGGTCCATCAACTTGAATTCCACATTGAACTTTATAAATTCACCGGCTTTGGGTTTTTGAGTTCCTTTGCCCTTGAATATTTTATAGGAAAGGCCGGAAGGCGTTTGTTCATAATTCATACTGCAGGCAGCTAAACTTGTTATAAGCAGCGCTGCTATCAATGTTCTTTTCATTCGTTTAATTTTTGTTTTTTTTCGATGGTCTCATGGAACCTCGCTATGTACATTCTTCCTATGTGAGAAAAACTATCATGGCCGGTTTCATTTTTTGTTTTTGTTTATACAGATTTTTATGCCAACTGCTTTTCGTACAGTTTAAGCACTTCTTTGAATTTTTTAAGGCTTTCTTCCAGTGTATCGGAACTCCTGCCACCCGCCGCATTTTTATGACCGCCGCCTTCAAAATGATTACGTGCCAGTTCATTCACATCAAAATCTCCTTTGCTCCTGAAACTCCATTTACGTTCTTCCGTTCTGTCTATCAATAAAGCGCCCAGCTTAATGCCTTCAATCGTAAGTAAATAATTTACCAGCCCTTCGGTATCGCCGGTTTGTATCTGGTACTTCATAAGATCGTACCTCGAAATAGCCATTACGGCTGTATTATATTCATACAACACATCCAGCCTGTTAAGCAGGGCATTGCCTATAAAGCGTAACCTGGTTTCCAGGAAATTATCGTAAATGTTTTCATGAATAATGCTGTGGTTTAATCCCAGATCCTTCAAATGCGCAACGGCCTGATGCGTTTGTGCCGATGTAATGCCAAACCGGAAGGAACCCGTATCTGTCATAATCCCGGTATAAATACAGGCTGCCATATCAAGATCAAGTTTATCTGCAAAGGGCGACTGTACAATAAAATCGTACACCATTTCGCAGGTGGAACTTTTAAGAATATTGCTCACGCCATAATCAAAATGTTCTTCAGCAGGCTGCTCATGATGGTCTATAAGTACTTTCACGCATTTAATGCCCAGCAGCAGCGTTTCCATTTTTTTGGTGCGGTGCATGGCATTAAAATCGAGGCAAAACAATATATCCGCATTTTCTGCGAGGGCTGTGGCTTTCTGCGTTTGTGCTTCAAAGTCAACTACTTCACCGCAGCCCGGCATCCAGTTTAAAAACTTAGCCCAGTTGGTGGGAGAAACAACCGTAGCATTATGGCCAATTTTTCTGAGAAAATGAAACAAGCCAAGTGCAGAACCCATTGCATCGCCGTCCGGCTTCTGATGCATGGTAATTACAATATTCCTTTTATGTTCCAGTAATGGATATAAATGCGCTATCGGCTGCATAAAGGCGGCAAAATTGCGGCTTTAATAGCATACGGTCAAATGATTTTTGGTTTACCTGCCATCTATAACAATTTGCTTTGATTTTTAAATTATTGATGGCTTAGTTTTGCGGCGAATTTTAAAAACT
This sequence comes from Parafilimonas sp., assembly GCF_051953455.1. Classification (NCBI taxonomy): domain Bacteria; kingdom Pseudomonadati; phylum Bacteroidota; class Chitinophagia; order Chitinophagales; family Chitinophagaceae; genus Parafilimonas; species Parafilimonas sp. The sequence continues at coordinate 73,900 of NZ_JBQCIT010000058.1, forward strand.
ATGAGCAATACAACATTTACCATGATAAAGCCCGATGCTACGGGTAAATCATACACAGGCGCTATTCTTGACCGCATTGTAAAAGCGGGTTTTAGCATTAAAGCCATGAAATGGACAAAACTTACCAAAGAACAGGCCGGCGCTTTTTATGCAGTGCATAAAGAAAGGCCTTTTTACGGCGAACTGGTTGAATTCATGAGCAGCGGCCCTATTGTTGCCGCCATCCTGGAAAAAGAAAATGCCGTTGCAGATTTCAGAAAATTAATCGGCGCTACCAATCCTGCACAGGCTGATGAAGGCACTATCCGTAAGGAATTTGCGGCTTCCGTAGGCGAAAATGCTGTGCATGGCAGCGACAGCGATGAGAATGCAGCGATTGAAGGGAATTTCTTTTTTTCGCAGCTTGAAAGATTTTAATTTAAATAAACTTGTTTGTTAAGCGCAGATGCTTACATTTGCACTTTAAGGGTTTAGGGTTGAAAAAAGGGGCGTCGATTCTTCGTCAGCCCCAATTTTATTTTAGCACGTTATACAAACTGCCACCTTTATTAAAAATCCTGTCAACATTCTCTTCTACAGCAGCATTTTTTTCCAATGCAGGTGCATGGTGTGGTTTAACACGGGCATCTAAAACCACTGCATCGCAGCCCCAGTGTTTATAGTTATAAAAACTATTGATGCCATATATGTCATAAGCAGGATTACAGCGTGTGAAGGTTGCCCATAAAAAATTGTTTAAGCTGTCTGCAGTAAAGGAAGCATCATCGCAAACAATAACAAAAGGTGTTTGTTGCAAAGCTGCTGGTGCATTGCACAATCGTTCATTCAATTGTTGCATTTCCATTTCAGCATTTTTATAGCCGGTGAATTTTTTTGTTTGAAGACAAATAATCCCCGGCAATGCCAGTTGCGCATTTTCAAAATTTTGCAGTTGCGAAAATTCAGATGGAATGATTGTGCACAATTCCCTCAATATATCTCCATAAGCGGCAAAAACCACTTTACTGCCCTGGTTTAAACCGGTGCCTGAATAATCAAGTGTATCAATGGTTGTGTTGGTATAAAAATGAATATCTCTTTTGAGATTTATTCTTTTCAATATAAAATCAAAAAAAGCAGGAATATTCCGGGGCGATAATTTTCGCTCATCATCCGCCGTGATAAATAAAAATTTAGCAAGGCTCAACTGGCCCGTACCGAGAATATGATTAGCGATGGTCAATATTTCTGCCGGTTGTTTTATTTTATTGTAAGGCGTATAACGCTCACTGCCAGTCGCCAGTAATAAGGGATGCACACCAGCTGCATCCACGGCATTCACCTGTTGCAGGCCGGGAATTTCTTTTGTTAATGCATCGCCCGTAAGTTCATGAATTAAATTGCCGAAAGCCGTATCTTCCTGCGGCGGCCTACCTACCACTGTAAACGGCCATATTGCATTGTTCTTTGCATATATCTTTCTTACGCGCATTAAAGGAAAATCATGCGTTAAACTATAATAGCCGAGGTGATCTCCAAACGGTCCTTCAGGTTTATTCTCACCCGGAAAAACTTCACCTGTAATTACAAAATCTGCATCGGCGCTTATGCAAAATCCATCTTTATAAAAATACCTGAAACGCCTGCCGCCCAACAAACCTGCAAACATTAATTCGCTCATACCTTCCGGCAAAGGCATTACAGCAGCCAATGTATGTGCAGGCGGCCCGCCAACAAATATGCTTACCTTCAAAGGCAATCCTTTTTCATTGGCTTTTGTTTGATGCACACCAATGCCGCGGTGTATCTGGTAATGCAACCCGGCTTCTTCATTCAAAACATAATCGTTGCCTGTAAGCTGAATACGGTACATGCCAAGGTTTGACTGTTGCACGCCTGGCTTTGTAACATCTTCCGTATAAACCTGCGGCAGCGTTACAAAGGCGCCGCCATCTTTTGGCCAGTGCTGGATTAAAGGAAGGTCTGTAATCTTTATTTCATGATGGATTAGAGGGGAAGTATTTACTTGCTTAGGAAGTGATGATAAAGCATTCATGCCATGTTTTATAGCACTGAATGGATGCTTAAAAATTGTTTGCGGGTTATTCTTTAACGTGATAAGCTGTTGAATGGCTTCGAAGCGTTTCCGGAAGATAAAACGGCTTCTTTCCATGGTGCCGAAAATATTGGAAGCAGCGCGGAATTTTGATCCCTTCACATTTTCAAACAATAAAGCCGGGCCCTGCGCTTCATGCACCCGCAAATGAATGGCAGCCATTTCAAGATGCGGGTCAACCTGTTCCTTTATTCTTATTAAATGACAATTCTTTTCAAGGTCGTTAATACAGTCTTCAAGCGTTATATAAACCATGGTTATGCAAACCTATAAAATAACCATCAGCTTATATTAAATCTGGCTTTGATCAGTGTTCTTCCCGGGTTTACATGCGCGGGCATTCTTTATCTGTCTTACCGTTACACCTCATACAAACTAACATTCATAAGTCATTTAATAATATTTGCCAAAATATTATTAATCTTTAGTTAGGCTAAAGCCCGCAGTTAGCGTTTCTTTGCAATCCCAAAAAATTGACAAAGTAAATTTCACAGATGAAAGTTTTAAAGTTTGGCGGCTCTTCGGTAGCGAATGCAGAAAACATTCAAAAGGTTGCCGCCATTGTTATGTCAAATAATGAGCAGCAGGTTGTTGTAGTGAGTGCTTTAGGCGGTGTAACGGATGCACTGATTAAAGCCGGTACGCTGGCAGAACAAACGGATGAAAGCTATAAAGATGTTTTGAAGGAACTTGAAAAAAAACATCTTGATGCAGCCCGGGCGTTACTGCCGGTAACGCACCAAAGCAGCTGCCTCAGCATGATCAAACAACAGTTTAATGAGCTGGAAGAAATTTGTAACAGCGTTTTTTATCTGAAAGAATTATCGTTGCGCACAAAAGACCGCATCATCAGTTTTGGTGAATTGTTGTCATCAAAAATTATTACGGCTTTCCTGCAATCAAAGCATGTGGATGTAGAATGGCTTGATTCGCGCAAGCTTATTAAAACCAACAGCCATTTTGGCTTTGCCGCCGTAAACTTTGAACTCACCAATCAGCTTATTACAACAACTATACAGGCTTTAGATAAAAATATTTTTTTAGCGCCGGGTTTTATTTCCAGCGACAGCAACAATAATACAACCACCCTGGGCCGCGGCGGCAGCGATTATACGGCAGCTATTTATGCTTCCGCATTAAATGCAGCCTCTCTTGAAATATGGACAGATGTAAGTGGTATGATGACTGCCGATCCGCGCTGGGTACCTAATGCAAAACCCATCGAACGTATATCTTACCAGGAAGCCATGGAACTGTCGCATTTTGGCGCAAAGGTTGTGTACCCGCCAACCATTCAGCCGGTGCGCCAAAAAAATATTCCTACCTGGGTTAAAAATACTTTTGCTCCAAACGATGCAGGCACCGTAATTGACAGCGTTGCCACACACGACGGCGATATTGTTACAGGCATTTCAAGCATTAATGCTATTGCGGTTTTAAGCCTGGAAGGCAGCGGTATGATTGGCATTCCCGGCTTTTCAAAACGCCTGTTTGAAGCCCTGGCCAATGCCAATATCAACGTGGTACTGATAACACAAAGTTCATCCGAACATTCTATCTGTGTAGCTGTAAACACCAGCGATGCCATAAAAGCCAAAGAAGTTGTTGACAGTACATTTGAGATAGAAATTGCGCAGGCCAAAGTGGAGCCTTTAAAGGTTGAAACGGAGCATTCTGTTATTGCACTGGTGGGCGATAAAATGAAAAGCCACCCCGGCATCAGCGGCCGCATGTTTGATGCCCTGGGAAGAAATGGCATTAATGTAAGGGCGATTGCACAGGGTTCTTCCGAAAGAAATATTTCAGCGGTAATTGCACACGCCGATATAAAGAAAGCCGTAAACGTTTTGCATGAAGCTTTCTTCGAAAATGTTTACAAGCAACTCAATATTTTTATTATCGGTGTTGGAAATGTTGGCGGCAAATTGCTTGGGCAAATATTACAACAGCAAACATTTCTGCAGGAACATTTAAACCTGCAGGTACGCGTTACAGGCATTGCCAACAGCAGGAAAATGTTGTTTGCCGATAATGGCCACGACATTGATTTAAAACAATGGAAAGAAGAATTGAATGAGCAGGGCGAACCTATGCAGTTGACTAAATTTGTGGATACCATCATTCAGAAAAACTTCCGCAACTCGGTTCTTGTTGATGTAACCGCCAATGAGGATGTTGCAAAAGTGTATGAGCAGCTTTTATCAAAAGCTGTGTCTGTGGTTGCGTGCAACAAGATAGCCGCTTCCGCACCCTACACACATTACAGCGAATTGAAATCACTCGCCAAAGAATATAATGCGCTCTTTTTATTTGAGACAAATGTGGGTGCAGGATTACCTGTTATCGGCACATTAAATGACCTGAGAAGAAGCGGCGACGTGGTTACCAAAATACAGGCAGTACTCTCGGGCACCTTAAATTTTGTATTCAATAATTATGATGCCACCAGGCCATTTGCAGAAGTGGTGAAGCAGGCGCAGGATGAAGGCTATACAGAACCTGATCCGCGTTTGGACTTAGGCGGAACGGATGTAATGCGGAAGATATTAATTCTTGCGCGTGAAGCCGGTGAGATACTTGAAATGGAAGACATAACCAACAATGGGTTTTTACCCAAAGAATGTTTTGAAGGAAGCGTGGATGATTTTTATAAAGCCATGCTGAAACATGAAGATCATTTCAAAAAATTATACAACGAAGCTGCCGCAAAAAACTGCAAGCTCAAATTTGTTGCAGAGTTTATGAATGCACCGGAAAGCAAAAGCGCCAATGTGGGTTTAAAACATATTCCTGCTGATTCGGATTTCTATCATCTGTATGGCAAAGACAATATTGTTTTATTTTACACGCAACGTTATCCCGAGCAGCCATTGGTTGTAAAAGGCGCCGGTGCCGGTGCCGATGTTACCGCCAGCGGTGTATTTGCTGATATTATAAGAGTAGCAAGAGTATAATGAAATCAGTTAAAGTAAATAGCAGTGCAACTGTAGCGAATATCGTTTGCGGTTTTGATATTCTTGGCTTCGCATTGGATTGCCCGTGTGATGAACTTACAGTGGAAATAAGCGATGAACCCGGCGTGCAGATCATCAACCAGGATGATTTTGATTTGCCCACAGAGGCAGAAAAAAATGTAAGCGGTGCCGCTTTGCTTGCATTGCTGGAAGAAGCCACTGATATAAAAGGGTTCAAATTAATCAGCAAAAAAAATATCATGCCCGGCAGCGGCATTGGTTCAAGCGCTGCCAGCGCCGCAGGTGTTGTGGTGGCCGCCAATCATTTACTGGATAACCGTTTTACAAAACAGGATCTGGTACGCTTTGCCATGAATGGTGAAAAAGTGGCCTGTGGTGTAAAGCATGCAGATAATATTGCGCCCTGCATTTATGGCGGCGTTACGTTGATACGTTCGGTTTTCCCGCTGGATATCATCAGCATCGATGCGCCGCCTTTACATGTAACCGTTGTGCATCCGCAAATAGAAGTGCGTACTTCAGATGCGCGCCAGATTTTAAAACAACAGGTTTTATTAAAGGATGCCATCAGGCAGTGGGGCAACATAGCGGGCCTTGTTGCTGGTTTTATTACCCACGATTATGATTTGATTGGCCGTTCCCTCGAAGATGTAATTATTGAACCGGTGCGCAGCATATTGATTCCCGGCTTTGATGATATTAAGAAAGCAAGCAGGGAGGCCGGTGCATTGGGCGGCGGCATTTCAGGTTCAGGGCCATCTATCTTCATGCTCAGCAAAGACGCAGCAACAGCTATTGCCGTGGAAGCTGCCATGAAAAGCATTTACGATAAAATGGGTGTGGCCTACCACACGCACGTAACAACTATTAATAAGGAAGGTGTGAAGATTGTCTGAACCCGGATTTTTATGATTAAAAGACTAAGAAGATTTTTTTATGAACTAAGCTGCAGTACTACTATTAAACACGGTTGTGTCACTCCCTTGTACTGCAACAATTCTATTCAGCATGAACTATTACAGCTTAAATAAAATTTCACCATCTGTTACTTTCGAAGAAGCTGCCGTTAAGGGCCAGGCGCCCGATAAAGGATTATATTTTCCCGAATCAATCCCAACATTATCCAAAGATTTTATTGCCAATATAAAAGCCTGTTCAAAAGAAGAAATTGGCTTTACCGTGATGAAGCCTTTTGTGGGCGAAAGCATTCCCGATGATGTGTTACAGCATATTGTAAACGAAACCATCAACTTCAATTTCCCGCTGGTGAAAGTGAGCGATAATATTTATTCCCTTGAATTATTTCACGGCCCCACATTGGCTTTCAAAGACGTTGGTGCACGATTTATGAGCCGCTGCCTCGGTTATTTCAACAGGAATAAAAATCAAAAAACAACCGTGCTTGTTGCTACATCCGGCGATACCGGCGGCGCTGTTGCCAATGGCTTTCTCGGTGTTGAAGGTGTTGATGTGATCATTTTATATCCTTCAAAAAAAGTTAGCCCTGTACAGGAACTGCAGCTAACCACATTGGGAGAAAATATAACAGCCATTGAAATAGAAGGCAGTTTTGACGATTGCCAGCGTATCGTAAAACAGGCGTTTGCCGATGCTGACCTGAATAATAAATACTCGCTTACCTCTGCCAACTCTATCAATGTGGCAAGATGGCTTCCGCAACAGCTATATTATTTCTATGCTTACCAGCAATGGCAGCATGAAGAACCGCCAATCATTAGTGTACCGAGTGGTAATTTTGGAAATATCTGCGCAGGCATACTGGCACATATTTCAGGCCTGCCGGTTAAACATTTTATTGCAGCCTGCAATGCCAATGATGTAGTACCGGAATTTTTAAAAACAGGTAATTATCAGCCAAAACCATCTGTAGCAACTATCTCCAATGCAATGGACGTAGGCAATCCCAGCAACTTCATCCGCATACTTGAACTGTTCCATCAAAACACAGGTGATTTAAAATTACAGCTCAGCAGCACAAGTATTGATGATATAACTACAGAAGAAACGATTAAAGATGTTTTTGAAAAATATAACTACGTTTTAGATCCACATGGCGCCGTGGCCTATTATGCATTGGAAGAATACATGGAATGGAATAACAATGAATTTGAAAATAGCGCCTTGCCAAAACCGGCCGGTATTTTTCTGGAAACAGCGCACCCTGTAAAATTCCCGGAAATAGTGGAAGCCGTTACAAAACAAAAAATTGAAGTGCCGGAAAGTGTTGAGTATTTATTCGACCGTGAAAAGCAAAGCATCAACATGCAGCCTTCCTTTGCCGAATTTAAGGAATGGATGATGAGTAAAAATGCCTAAACCTCAGCGTTTAAACCAGCCGCGTTTTTTAAACGCATAAATCATAACCACAGGGATTAAAAGCATCAGCGCAACCGCAGCAAAAAAACCATATTTATTATGCAGGTACGGTATGCTTTCGAAGTTCATCCCGAATATGCCGCCGATAACCGTAGCCGGTGCCATTAAACAGGTAACTATCGCCATCACTTTCATCACTTCATTTAAGCGAAGGTTTACCTTATTTAAATAAAGGTCCTGCATGCTCATCATCATATCACGGTAAGTTTCAACAAGGTCATTTGCCTGCACAATATGATCGTATACGTCTTTAAAATATTTGGTAGTTCTTTCATTTAAAAGATCACTGTCGCTGCGCAAAAAGCCGTTGATTACTTCACGGGCAGGACCAACATTCCGTTTTAAAATAATCATTTCCTTGCGCAGGCCATTTATAAGTGCAAGTGAACGTGTATCGCCGCGGCGTATAATTTCTTCTTCAAGCGTTTCAATATGCTCGCCTAATAATTCAAGCACCGTATAATAATTATCAACAATTACATCAATCAATGAATAGCACAGATAATCGGCGCCGGCCATTCTTAACTTGCTGGTATTTATTTTCAACTTTTCCCGCACGGGATTAAATACATCCCGGTTGGCTTCTTCCTGGAAACTCAATACGAAATCTTTGCCCAATACAATGCTTACCTGCTCTGTTTCTATGCTACCGGATGCGGCATTATAATAAAGCATATTCATTAAACAGAACAATATATTATCCAGCTCATCCATTTTAGCACGTTGCCCAACACTTAATATATCTTCAACCAACAGGGGATGAACATCATAACCTTTACAAATAACTTCAACATCGCTTTTTCTTAAGCCGTCAATATTTATCCAGGTGATGCGGTCATTATTTTTAAATTTTTCGCAGGCATACACTGAGTTGTACTCGTGGTGTTCAATTGTTTTAATATTGTAATCAAACACTTCCACTTTTATTGTTTCCGGCTCTGCACGCGCTGATTCCACAGAAGGGTTAAAACGCAATACCGGATGCGCCGGCCTTGAACCAAATGCCGGCAGTATCTTCTGAAGATAATCTTTGGTAAACGACATGTTTGCTTACTTATATAAATGAAATTACTTAATTTAAATATCAGCTTTCCTATCTAAAATTTATTAACAGCCGTTGATAAAGCAGCAAATAAAAAAGCGAATGCATTACTTTGCTTCAAAATTTGCAAACAGCAGTGTTAAAGCCTTATTTCAAAAGAAAGTATATTGAAGCCGGGTGTGATGAAGCAGGCCGCGGCTGCTTTGCAGGGCCTGTTTGTGCGGCTGCTGTAATCCTTCCCAAGAGTTTTTATCACCCGGCATTGAACGACAGCAAACAAGTAACGCCGGAGCAACGCGAAACACTGCGCGCATATATTGAAAAAAAAGCGTTGTATTATGCAGTTGCCATGGTGGATAATGACGAAATCGATTCCATCAATATTTTAAAAGCTTCGTTTAAAGCTATGCATCTTGCACTGGAACAATTACCGGTTGAACCTGCTTTGATTTTGGTTGACGGCAACCGGTTTACGGCCTGGCGCAACGTGCAGCATCAATGTATAATAAAAGGCGATGGTATTTATGCAAGCATTGCGGCGGCAAGCATTCTTGCCAAAACATACCGTGATAAATATATGCAGCAACTGCATGATGAATTTCCGCATTATAACTGGGCACAAAATAAAGGTTATGGCACGGTGGAACACCGCCGCGCCATTGAATCGCATGGCTTGTGCAGGTATCACCGCAAAAGCTTTAATATACTTTCTGCACAACTGGAAATAGATTATGAATTGCAGGAAGAGATGAATTAGCAATGAATAAAATCCTCCTTTTATCCTGTTTAGCATGGTTATTTTTTTCATCCTGCGGCAAGTACATAACCGAGACTGGTAAAGCATCTTATTATGGTGACAAGTTTGTGCGCAGGCCAATGGCAAACGGTAAAAAGTTCAGCCAGCATAAATTAACGGCTGCTCACAAAACATTGCCGCTGGGCACAAAAGTGAAGGTCATCAATCTTACCAATCATCAAAGCGTAAAAGTGCGCATTACCGACCGCGGCCCTTTTGTGCAGGGCAGGATTATTGACCTCAGTAAGAAAGCGGCAAGAAGAATTAATATGATTAATGCAGGCGTTGTTGCTGTTGAAATAAAATATAAAAAGAAAAAGTAGTATTAGTTAACCATGAGTTAACTGTTTTCTACCACTTCAGCAAAGCGCTAGCCCAGGTAAGCCCGCTGCCAAATGCCGCAAGGCAAACAAGATCACCGTTTTGTATTTTACCTTCCTGCCATGCCTCACACAAAGCAATGGGAATAGAAGCTGCGGTTGTGTTACCATACTTCTGAATATTATTATACACCTGGTCGTCATTTAGTTTTAATCCTCTTTGTACAAACTGGCTTATGCGCAGGTTAGCCTGGTGCGGCACCAGCAGTTTAATATCCTGCGGCGTATAACCATTTTTATTAAGCGCTTCCATTACCACTTCCGGAAATTTTACTATTGCCTTCTTAAACACTTCCGGCCCGTTCATAAAAGGACGGTTTTGTACCTTATCAATCATGGCATGGCTTTCAAACATTTCACCAAGCGCTGCATCATCAAAATCTGCAAGGCCTTCCTGCCAGTGATTGGCATGCGTACCCGGATTATACATAGCCAGTATTTCTGCGCTCCTGCCATCACTGTGCAAATGTGTGCTGAGTATGCCGCGGTTTTCATCTTCAGTTGGCTGCAATACAACAGCGCCGGCGCCATCACCAAATATTACAGATACATTGCGGCTGCGTGTATTAAAATCAAGCCCGAAAGAATGTTTTTCACTGCCAATAACCAAAATATTTTTATACATGCCGCTGCGTATAAACTGGTCGGCCACACTTAATGCATATACAAAACCGCTGCATTGATTGCGCACATCCAGCGCACCAATTTCGTGCATGTTTAATTCGCGTTGCACAATCACACCACAACCAGGAAAATAATAATCGGGAGACAGCGTTGCAAACACAATAAAGTCAATATCCTGCGGCGTAATACCCGCTCTTTCTATGGCCATTTTTGCAGCCGCAATACCCATGGTAGCCGTGGTTTCATCAGTGCGGTGGGCATACCGCCTTTCTTTAATACCGGTACGTTCCTGTATCCATTCGTCACTGGTATCCATATATTTTGTAAGGTCGTTATTCGTGAAAATATTTTCGGGCACGTACATCCCAATTCCTGCAATAATACTTCTGGGCATAATGTTGTTTTATAGATGTATTTTTTGGTGACCGGCTATAGCATTTCATGGCATCCTCCCTTGCGTCGCAACACTTGTACCACAGCAAATAGCTGAGCAATGATTTAACTGCTGAAGGGAGTGACACAAGGGACGATGACAGCACTACCAAAGCCGGCAACAAAATAAAATTAAAACTTAAAAGCTAAATGCAATCAATTGTGATTAATGCGGGCTTATTACCTCCAAAACATTAAAATCATTATCCAATACAATCATATTCGCTTTTCTACCCGTTGCAATAATGCCAAGCTCATTTTCCATGTTCAGAACTCTGGCAGGATACAGGCTGCACATACGCAAAGCTTCTTCAGTGTGAATGTTGCAATGCTCAACAAAATTCTTTACACATTTATTCATGGTTAGTGCTGAGCCGCTGAGAATGCCATTGGCTGCATATTTATCGCCATCCAATGCATGTGTATAATAACCTTCGTGTGTTTCTGTAACAGCATCGGTAATGGCAAATAATCTTTCACCCATTAATTTTTTAGCGATGCGGATAGCAGGAAAACTTACATGATAACCATCCGGCACAATGCTGCAATTAACTGATGCATGATTAAAGATAGCACCTACCATCCCGGGCTCGCGGTGCTGAAAAGCGCTCATGGCATTGTATAAATGCGTTGCAGCTGTTATGGTATTAAATGATTGCGTGGCCTGTTCATACGTTGCATTACTATGGCCCGCAGAAACCACAATATTATAGGACTGAACAAGCTCAATCACTTCTTTACTTACAACTTCCGGTGCAAGCGTTATTATTTTTATTACATCTTTTCCATATTCCAGTAATTCCCTTGCCTGCTGAACAGAGGGCGAGAAAATCCAGCCGGGATTATGGGCGCCACGTTTGGCCTTGCTTATCCAGGGGCCTTCCACATGCAGGCCTAAAACGCCCGCTCCGCCTGCATTCCAGTAATCTCTTACGGCATCAATACATTTAAAAATGGTTTCGTAAGTATGCGTGGCAACAGTTGGCATACAGTATGAACAGCCACCTGCTTTACTATATTCATAAATCGCTTTTATGGTTTCAGCATCGGGGTATGCAGAAAGCAATCTCTTATTAGCGCCGTATAATTGTAGGTCGATAAATGCAGGTGCAAGCAAGGCGCTTTTATACTCTACAACCCCGGCATCAGCAGGCATGTCAGTTAATGGATGTATGCCAACAATTACATTATCCAGCACGGCAACGGCATGCTGCTGCAGCATATCATAACCTGTAAATATCTTTTCTGCCAAATATATTTTTGTATTACTCATTTGTTATAATAAACCTGTCGGCATCTTTTAAAAATGGAAATTTCGCTCTTATATCTTCAAGATGTTTTCTTTTTAATTCAATCGTAAAAACGTCTTCCTCGTCTTTTTTATGATAGAGTATTTCGCCCAGCGGATCTATAACCATGCTATCGCCTGCATGATAAATTCCATTGCCATCATTACCAACCCTGTTCACACCAATAACATAGCATTGGTTTTCTATCGCCCTTGCCTGCAATAAAGTTTTCCATGCAATAGAACGTCTTTCCGGCCAGTTGGCCACATAGATTAAAACATCATATTCCGGTTGGCCCGCACCGCCGTCCCCCCTCCACAAATGTTGAGGGGGAGATTGCCTTGCCCATACAGGAAATCTTAAATCATAACAAACCTGCAGGTTTATTTTCCAGCCTTTTGCTGATGCAATCAACCTTTTATTGCCCGGCGAATAATGATTATGTTCATCGCCGTAAGCAAATAAATGACGCTTATCATAATAACCATATTCACCATTCGGCAACATCCATATTAAACGGTTATAGTATTGCTCATCTTCCTCTATCATCAGGCTGCCAACAACGATTATTCTTTTTGAAGCCGCGACTTTTTTCATCCAGGCAACGGTGTCACCATCCATTGTTTCAGCAAATTTTTCGGGTTGCATGCTGAAACCCGTTGAAAACATTTCAGGCAGAATAACTACTTCCGTTTTTTGCTGAATGGCATTTATCTTTTCTTCAAACATCTGCCTGTTGGCGGCGGCATCCTGCCAAAATAATTTTGCTTGAATTAGTGTACAGGTTAGTGTTTGCATCAGTTATTTATATTATGTTGCTGCTTTAAAAACTGCCTGGCCAACTCAAGGTCTTGCCTCGTATCAATTCCAACACTTGCGTGATTGGTTAATACCATTCTTATATTAATGCCATTTTCAAGATAACGGAGCTGTTCAAGCTTTTCAATTTTTTCCAGTTCGCCGGCCGGCCATGTTGTGAACTGCAGCAAAGCTTCTTTCCTGTAACCATAAATGCCAATGTGTTTAAAATGCCTTGCTTTATCTCCGGCATCTCTTACAAAAGGTATTACAGAGCGGCTGAAATATAAAGCATCCTTATTTTTATTAACAACCACTTTTACATTATTTGGATTTCCAATATCCGCATGCTCAAATAATTCATGCATTACACTTGCAACATGCACCCGCTTATCATCAAAGGCGGATAATAAATTTTTAAGCATAACGGTGTCAACAAATGGCTCATCGCCCTGTACATTAATAATAATATCACAATCAACGTTGGCAATGGCTTCTGCAATACGGTCGCTGCCGCTCTCATGGTTTCGTTTGCTCATTATAACATTATCGTTCTGCAATTCGTTATAAATAATTTCACTGTCGGTAACAACCATTACATCATCAAACAAACCCGTTGCTACCGTATTATCATAAGTGGTTTTTATAATTGTTTTTTCGCCAAGCATCTGCATCAGCTTCGCCGGGAAACGTGTGGATGCATACCGTGCAGGAATCACTGCTATCTTCTTCATGTGTGCAATTTCGTTTAAAATCTCATTCGCTGGCTTTATGATTGTGTTAGTTATCGGCAGCCCAGCTTCATTTTTTGCCTTTCATATATTTCAGCACAACTATGTAAAATTGGTTAGTTTTATTTGATAAAAAATTTAATGTGCCTGTTCTTGAAATAAACAATATTACCAAACATTATAAAACCGTTACCGCTTTAAATAATGTTTCGTTCAGCGTGCCGGAAGGCAGTGTTTACGGCATTCTTGGCCCAAACGGAAGCGGCAAAACAACCCTGCTTGGCATTATCCTCGATATATTAAAGCCATCATCGGGCAGTTTTACTTTATTAGGCAAACCCGCCGATGCGGAAGTGCGTAAGCAGGTAGGCACGTTGCTGGAAACGCCTAATTTTTATCATTATTTATCAGGCGAAAGAAACCTGCGCGTTGCTGCGCATATAAAAGGCAAAGGCTTTAATGAGATTGATAATGTGCTGCAGAAAGTAAACCTGTATCAGCGCAAACTAAGTAAGTTTAATACTTATTCCCTGGGGATGAAACAAAGGCTTGCCATTGCATCCTGTTTATTGGGTGACCCGCAGGTTTTAATTTTTGATGAACCGACCAATGGGCTTGACCCAAACGGTATTGCTGAAATAAGAGAACTGATACAGCGTTTGGCACAGGAAGGTAAAACCATTATTATGGCAAGTCATTTACTGGATGAAGTGGAAAAAGTTTGCACGCATGTGGCGATAATTAAAAACGGTAATCTTTTAACGGCTGGCAGCGTTGATGAAGTGCTTGTTGCCGATGAAATAATTGAAGTAGCCTCAGATGATTTAATAAAACTTGAGGAGGTATTGCAGCAGATGGGCGGTTTTTCATCCATTAAAAAACATAACAACGTATTACAATTATTTTTTGTGAACGGCAATGCCAACGCTGCCGCTATTAACCAGTATTGTTTTAATAACAACATTGCATTAAATCATTTGCAGGTAAAGAAAAAGAGCCTTGAAACTAAATTTTTGGAACTCACGAATAAGGTATAAAGAGAAAGATAAAAGGCAGAAGGTAGTAGCCTCCTTACGTCTTTTCCCCACACCTTTACTTTACACCGCTAAATAAAAACCATGGCGCACTTATTAAAACTCGAATGGCTTAAAGTAAAGAACTATCGTGCTTTCTGGATATTTCTTGGCTTATACATTATAAGCCTTTACGGCATAAACCAGATTGCATTTAACCTGCAGGGAGAAATAAAAAAGAATAATATGCCGGTAACTATCTTCCCGTATGATTTTCCGGCGGTATATCAAACCATTGCCTGGGTAAGCAGCTGGCTCTTATATTTCCCCGGCATGTTAATGATACTCGTTATAACCAATGAATATAATTTTAAAACACATCGGCAGAATATTATTGATGGTTTAACAAGGCAGCAGTTCGTTCTGGCAAAAATTTTATTCGGGTTAATCATTGCAGTTATTACAACACTATGCTGTTTTTTAATTGCCATTTATTTCGGAAGCAGCTACAGCGAAACTTTTTCGTTTAACGGCATTGAATATATTGGCTACGGTTTTATTCAAACACTTTGCTATTTGTTTACAGCTATGATACTCGCCGTATTAATGCGGCGCAGCGGTTTGGCAATGGCGGTTTTCTTTTTATATGGGTTAGTGTTTGAGCAATTAATCGGCGGCCTTATTGATTTTAAATTTTTAAGTGGCCATGGCACCGTGCGTTATTATTTCCCATTGCAGGCAAGTGATACATTAATTCCCATAACATTCGGCTCCAAAATTATTTATAATAATGCGCCCTCGGCAACTATATTGTTTATTATATGCCTTGTGTATATAGCCCTGTTTGTATTTCTTTCATTCAATAAATTTCAGAAAGACGATCTGTAACCAGTCATTATAATGCATTTGCAATGCGTATGGCAAAAATGCCCTGTTTTGAAATATCGTTGGCCGTAATGGCAGAAAGATCCAACTCCACATCATTGCCCTTTTGTTTCCATGAACATGTATTTTTTGCACCGGGTATGGTTGCCTTTGCCGAAGCCGGTAATTTTAAATTTTTCAACGTGAATTTAGATTGATAGAATGGCAGGATGCAATACAGGTTATTACCTTTCTTTGTGAAAAAGCATTCTACAAAGGCAGAATCTTTTTTAGGAGCTGTCATTTTTGCGATGCTGTAACCAGCCATATAACTTTTATCTTTTTTACCTGGTTTTATACCATTACTCCATTGATAAGACTGATTGTAAGCCTGGGTTCCATAAATGGCATCTCCGTACAATGTAAGCCAGTCGCCCATATCAATCAAACGCTGTTGCATAATAACAGGAATGCGGCCATCAGCCGTTGGGCCAATATCCAATAAAAGGTTGCCACCTCTTGAAACAATATCGCATAACATTAAAATAAGGTCATGGCTGGATTTATAATCATCAAGCTGTTCGTTTCTGTTATAGCCATAAGAATGCCCGATGCCCTGGCTTTCTTCCCACACAACATCTGCGTTCATGCCGCTTCCATATTCTGAAGTGGTATAAGTGCAGCCTGTGTTTTTGCCGCGGGTATTGCTGCCCCATCTATCGTTTATAACCACTTCATCTTTTACAGGCGAATCATTAAAGAGCCACGCTAATAGCCTGGTACTTTGCCAGGCTGTATCGCTGAGTTCCCACTCGCCGTCTGAAAAAATAATGGAAGGTTTATATTTTGTAACAAGATCTTTGAATTGCGGTATCATGTGCTCGCTTACAAATTTCTTTTTATCTGTTTGCCACAAAGGATTAAACCATTCATACAAAGAATAATAATAACCCATTTTCAGGCCTTCATTACGAACAGCATTGGTGAGATCACCAAGGAGGTCGCGATGCGGTGTTCCTGTAACTGCATTCCATGGCCTGCCCCAGTCACGGTCTGCTTCTGCATTGTTCCATAAGCAATAACCTTCATGGTGTTTTGAGGTAAGCACAACATATTTTGCTCCTGATCTTTTAAATACATCCGCCCATTGTGCCGGATCGAACATTTCTGCTTTAAACATGGGTTCAAATTGCTGGTAAGCAAAATCTTCACCATAATTTTTATTATGAAAAGCAAGAAAATCTTTTTGCTTTTCCTGCAGGCGGTACCAATACCATTCAGCATAACTATAACCGCTGTTGGGAATTACCGGCGCATACGACGGCACGGCATATAGGCCCCAATGTATAAAGATGCCAAACTTATCCTGTTGAAACCAGGCAGGTATCTTACGCTGGTTTAACGATTGCCAGTTATCCTGGTAAGTTTGCGCAAAGAGTGTTGACAGTACAAGTGATAAGAATAATGTATAGACAAGCTTTTTCATATGTGCAATAGATGAGGTGTAAAGATATTGATCACGTAAACAATTGAAATTTTTTAATGAGTTTTTATCTATCATCAACCAATTAAATTATTTATTTCCGATAAGATTCCCTAATGCTGCTTCAACCGAAGGATATAAAAAACTAAAACCCGCATCATGAATTTTTTTATTACTTACTGTGGCGCTTTTTAAAACTTCAATCCTCATTTCGCCCATTATTAATTTTAAAGCAAATGCAGGCGCATAAACAGGTATGAAATTTTTACCCCGCATTTTACGGGCGAGCGCCAGCGTAAACGTTTTATTGCTCACTGTTTCATTGGCAACAGCATTGTAAATGCCGTGCATGCTTTCCTGCTCAATGGCAAATAAAAAAAGCCTGCATACATCATCAATATGAATCCAGCTTATAACCTGTTTACCGTTGCCCAGTATGGCGGCAATGCCCGTCTTAAGCGGCTTTTTAAATTCAGCCAGGGCGCCGCCTTCTTTACTCAGCACAATACCGAGCCTTGTAATAATTAGCCGTTTGCCGAAAGCTTCAACGGGCTTTATGCTATCTTCCCAAAGCCTGCAGGTGTTACCAAGAAAATCATTGTTTGGCGGCGCATCTTCTGCAAAACCATTTTGCTTAGAAACTGTATTATCAGGCCCATACCAGCCAATGGCGGAAGCGCTTACAACCGCTTTAATTTTATTCGGGATTTCTCCAAGTGAGCGTACAAGCAGGTGGCCGCTTTTAACCCGGCTTTCAACAATTTCCTGTTTACGTTTTTCAGTCCACCTCTTTTCAGCAACATTGGCGCCGGCAAGATGAATAATATAATCTGCAGAAGCAATAGCTTCCTTATCTATCTCTCCTTTTTCTACATTCCATTTTGCATAAGTAATGTTATTGGCTTGCGGCCGTTTTGCGGTATCTCTAACCAGTACAATTACAGAATGACCCGTGCCTGTTAAAAATTGTTGCAGCGCCCTGCCAATCATTCCGGTGCCGCCTGTGAGTAAAATTGTTGCCATGCGTAATTTTAATGCTCAAAGCAACAAAGTTTATTCCTTATTGTATACAGAAATAAAAAACACCTGCCTGAGGCAGGTGTTTGAAAACATCATGCAGCTTCACCCCTACTTTATCTCATTTATCCACTGCTGCACAAATGTTCTTGAAGTTTGCACTACATCACTGCCTGCACGAAAAGCCATTTTCCATTTATTATTTTTGGCTTCATATTTCTGATCGGCAAAATATAGCTTGCCATTTCTTTCAATTGTTGCTGCATTAAAATCAATACCAGCAGTTGCCGCCATAAATTCTTCCAGCCTTTTCTTTATAAACAACATCGGGTTATCAGGATAGCTTTCCTGCCATTTAGCTGCTTTATCTGTAGAATCCTTACTGTAATATTCAAGCATGGTTGCATAATTATCAGCATAATATTTTAAAAACTCGTTATCTGGTTTCTGTAAATCCTCAAGGTATTTCTTTGCATCATCCAATGCAGATTTAAACGAAGCTTTATCTTCGGCTGAAGCATTATCGTAATATTTCTGCGCACTTTCAAGCGTTTGTGTTGCCTGGCCTATTAATTCTTTCCTGTATGCATCGGGCGTTGCCGGCGCAGCCGGCAGTTGTGGTTTATGATTCTCTTTTTCGGCAGCATATAAGCGCACAAAGTCATCCGAGCTTAAATATTTTTTTGTGTGAGACAGTAAATCCATCGCAACGGCAGAGCGATTGCCCGCAGCGATATTCTTTACATTTTTAATTCCCCAGGTTTGCATATATCCATTCAAAATACTATTGCTGATCTTTTCGTTTGCCTGCGCAGAACTAATGCCGATGATAGCAAAAACGTCGTCGTTAAACCTGGTTGTTTTAAAAGAAAAAAATGCATAGCAGGATGCTAGTAAAATAAGCACTGCAAAATTTAATTTCATGCAGCGCATGATAAATGAAATATGTTTGCCGGTACGCATAATGGTGTTTTTAATTTAGTTGATCTGGTTATTGTTTTAGATGTATAACACAAAGCTCAAAACATTTTTATGCGCTGTAAATATGCGGTTGTATCAACTGCATTAAATGATGGATGAGCTGTTAAAAAGGATGGAAATGCACCAAATGAAAATATGAGTAATTTTAATGCTAAAGATTAACCCTATGGCCATTGATGATAGTAATAAAATATTTCAGCTTGCAGAAAGCCTGGTAAACGAAAGCAACCGCAATATTTTTCTTACAGGAAAAGCCGGCACGGGTAAAACCACATTCTTAAAACACATCAGGCAAAATTGTATCAAGCAAATTGCTGTAACAGCGCCCACCGGTGTTGCCGCCATTAATGCAGGCGGCGCTACTATTCATTCTTTTTTCCAGTTGCCTTTATCTCCGTTTATTCCCGAGGCAAGGGGCTATGTACAAAATGATAATATAACAAATAAGCACAGCCTGCTGGGGCGAATGCGGTTGAATAATGAAAAACGAAAAGTGTTGCAACAACTGGAATTGCTGATTATTGACGAGATAAGTATGGTGCGGTGCGATACGCTCGACGCGATCGATACTATTTTAAGGCATTTCCGCTACCGCAATAGCGAGCCTTTTGGTGGCGTGCAGGTTTTATTTATCGGCGATATGTTCCAACTGCCGCCGATAATCCCGGATAATGAATGGAATTTATTACGTGATTTTTATAACAGCCCTTATTTTTTTGACAGCCAGGCAATGCGCCAGTTTCCGCCGGTATATATTGAGTTTCAAAAAATATACCGGCAAAGCGATGAAAAATTCATTCATCTTTTGAATGAAGTGCGCCATAACAACCTGAGTGATGCCGGCATGGAACTGCTGAACAGCCGCTATGACCCCTGGTTTGAATTAAGCAGCAACGATGGTTATATTTTTCTTACAACGCATAATTATAAATCAGACAGCACCAATGCGGAAGAGCTTGCAAAACTGAGACAAAAAACGTTTTCATTTAAAGCCGAAGTTACCGGTGAATTCAGCGATAAGGCTTATCCCGCTGATGAAATGCTCGAGCTTAAAATTGGTGCGCAGGTAATGTTTATCAGGAATGATAAAGAAAGAGTAAAAAGATATTTTAATGGGAAAATAGGCACGGTAACAAAGATAGAAGACGATGCCATTTTTGTTCAATGCAAAGATGAAGAAGATGAAATAGAAGTGAGCAAAGAAACCTGGGAAAATGTACGTTATTCTGTTGACAAGCAATCGCAGCAGCTGGAAGAAGAAGTGATAGGTAAATTCGTTCAGTATCCTTTACGGCTGGCCTGGGCCATCACTATTCATAAAAGCCAGGGTTTAACGTTTGACAAAGCTGTAATTGATGCAGGCCGTGCATTTGCGCCGGGCCAGGTATATGTGGCATTAAGCCGCTGCACCTCATTAAATGGCATTGTTTTAAAAAGCCAGATCGCACCTTCAGGATTACAAACGGATAAAAAAATTATTGAATTTTCTGAGCACAGCACAACGGAAGAAAGCCTGCAGGAACAACTATATCAATCCAAAAAAATATTCCAGCAAAGCTTATTATTAGCATTGTATGATTTTACGGCAACCATAAAACAATGCAATGCATTAAACAAGATCGTGAAAGACAACAAAGCTGCTTACAACGCGGAATTGCTGCTTTGGTTAGATGAAGTTGAAAAAACTTTAAATGCATTGCAAACCGTTGCCGATAAATTCAAGCTGCAACTAAACAAGCTTTTTATAACAAATGAATTGCCTGAAGAAAATAATACTATTCAGCAAAGGCTGCATTCAGCCGCTGATTATTTTATAAAGCAGCTTGATGAATTAATAGAAACACTAAGACAGTCGCCGGCCAGCACCGATAGTAAAATGCATGCAAAAGCTTATAACGACAATCTGAAAGAAGTTTTTGTTTTGCTTGCAGAAAAAAAACACCTGCTGCAATCATGCATGGAAAGTTTTTCTGTTAACCGGTATTATTCTTTTAAAAAGAATTTTACCGCACCATCATTTTATGTAAACGCTTATGCAACGGCATCGGAACAAAAAACAGAAACACCTCATCCCGAGCTGCATAAAAAATTAAGGGAGTTAAGAAATAAAATATGCGAGCAGAAAAATCTGCCTATTTATTACGTGGCCAACAGCACAACCATTGATGAGATGGCTTTTTATCTTCCACAAAATTTAGATGAAATCGTTAAGATAAAAGGTTTTG
>NZ_JBQCIT010000059.1:0-26284 GCF_051953455.1 Parafilimonas sp.
AGCCGGTGCCAAAGTACAGGCATATGATCCGGTTGCCATGAAAGAGGCAGAGCATTTGTTACATGGCAAAGCTTCCTTAAAGAAAGACGAAACAGCCGCAGCTGAAAATGCAGATGCGATTATTCTGGTAACGGAATGGCCCGAATTCCGCCTGCCGGATTGGGATTCAATTATAAAGAAAATGAAAGGCAGGGTTATGTTTGACGGCCGTAATATTTACAACAACGAAGAAATGAAAAGGCTCGGCTTTATTTATCATGGAATTGGAAGGGAGACTAAGGATTAGGCCACTCAAAATTTCTTGGTTCGGCGTAGTCTACTTGACTGCGCCGGCCTATTATCAAATCTTTAATTTGAATTTTTCCTGCCTAACAATTTCACCCAAACATAATCATCCATTATCCTGTTATTTTTGATAACTGCTTTGCGGCGGATATTTTCAAGATAAAAACCATTCTTATGCAACACCCGCATGGATGCTTTATTAAATTCAAACACTTCGGCAAACACACGCACAACGTCAAATTCTTTTTCAATATAATTAAGCAGAATGCGCACCGCCCGGCCGGCAATGCCTTTATTCCAGAACGGTTCGCCAACAAAATAGCCTATTTCCATGCTTTTGCGATGTATATCTGTTTGAGGTGTACAGCCAATGCTGCCCGCAAGCCTTTCATTATAAATAATAGCAAAGTTCAGTTGAGGCTTTTGCCGCCTGCAATGTGATATCCATGCCTCAGCATCTTTAAGTTTGTAAGGATGCGGCAGGCTATCCCTTACATTATTCCAGATATGCCTGTTGTTGGCGATTAATGTTAGTGGTGAAATATCTTCTTTTTTCCAGGGGCGCAAGTAAATTTCAGAATTCATCAGTTTTGCCGGCTTGTATGAATGGAACTAATTCAACAAAGCATTGTTTAATAAATGCAGCGCTATATCTTTCAAATGCACTGGCACATATATTTCTATATCGCCAAAGGCAAGATAACTGCTGTCCTGCCTGTTTAAAATTACGGCACGAATATCATTTTCTTCAAGCTTGCCTTTAATAATATTTGCTTCAAGATAATTTCTGGTACTATATAATTTAAACCAGCCCTGCATATTTTTTATGCAATATTCATCATTAAAAGAAAGAACAGGTCAAGAATAACTAAAAATAAAATAATAAGGCTTAATCTATTCTGTGACTTCCTCGTTTTAATAAGCCTTTCACCACGTGTTGTATAAATACTGTATTTACTGAAATAAAACCAGTCGGCCAGGCTGTTAAACTGCGATTTGGCTAAAAAAGAATAGGTTTTAATAATGATGAAAAATCCAATAATTGCAGAGGTTATGTAGAAAATAGTATAATAGGCGTTCATATAAGCGGTTACATTTTTTTCAATTAAACGCAAAGCTATCTATTAGCAGGATATACAGTACTAAAGTTTTGAAAAACATTCTTTTAATATTTTAAATACGGAGGGAGCGTTCAGTTATTCAATGCCCAAATCCTTCTGTATCTGTTCCAGTGCCCTTCCTTTTGTTTCGGGCACTTTGGTTAAAACCCATATAAGCTGCAGCACCATCATACAGGAGAAGAAAGCAAAGATGGGCCACGGGTTATCTTTAAAAATCCCTTTTTTATCATCAATAAAAATTGGCGATATTAATGTGATAACGGCAGCACAAACCCAATGGGTACCTGCCCCGAAAGACTGGCCCATGGCACGGATCCTGTTAGGGAAAATCTCTGAAATAAAAACCCATATCACCGCGCCTTGTCCTATTGCATGTGAGGCAATAAACATGGCTAAAAATGTAACCAGCAAGCCCGCACTTAAGTGGTTATAAAAACACCAGGCAACGGCCGCTAAACTTATAATATACCCGATTGACCCGATTAATAATAAAGTCTTTCTTCCAATGCGGTCAATAAAATATAAACCTACAAAAGTGAATACAAGGTTAGCTCCGCCAATTGTAATGGAGCTTTTTAAAGAATCGTTTGCAGCCAGGCCTGCGCTTTCCAAAATGCGCGGCGCATAATATAAAATGAAATTGATACCTGAAAACTGGTTAAAGAAAGCAATAAAAAAGGCAAGGCTTAAAACAGTTACATGCTTTTTGCTGATAAACGGAGCTTTCTTACCGCCGCCATCTTCATGCTGAACGGCATTTTTAATTTGTTCAATTTCTTCATTTGTATTGCCCACGCCCAGCTTTGATAATATTTTCCGGGCTTCATCGTCCCTTCCTTTTGTAACCAGCCAGCGCGGACTTTCCGGAATACCTATCACCAGAATAGAATAAATAAGTGATGGAACTGCCATAACACCAAGCATCCAGCGCCAGTCATTGCTTCCGCCCACACCCTTTAAAAGATAGTTTGAAATGTAGGCGATTAATATGGCAAACACAATATTGAACTGGTACATCGCAACCAATCTTCCTCTTGATGAGGCTGTTGAAATTTCTGAAACATAAGTGGGTGCTGCCACAGATGATGCGCCAATGCCAATGCCGCCAATAAAGCGGAAGAAAGAAAAGGTATATGGATCTGGCGCCAATGCGGAGCCAACAGATGATACAGTAAACAGAACCCCAATCCATATCAATACTTTTTTCCTTCCGAATTTTTGCGTGGGAATGCCACCGCCCAATGCACCCAAAACCGTTCCCCACAAAGCCATCGACATAATAAAAAACCCATGTTGCCAGGGCGTTAAATGCCAAAGCTCCTGTATAGGCTTATCAGCGCCGGATATAACCACTGTATCAAACCCAAAAATAAAACCCGCTAATGCCGCGACTAAAGAAATACCAAATAAACTTTTTCCTTTTGCTGAGATACCAGGCGTATCAATATTGGCTTGCATAAAACTTAATTAATGGCTGTAAGCAATATGGTTTGTAAAAGTGCTTTGCCAAAATACAATGTTATTCGCAGCCGGAAATATTTTTTCAGTAATAAACAAAATAAAAAACCCGGCCTGGAAAAGCCGGGACATATTTAAATGAGAAAATTGCCTATGTAAAAAAAAATTAATTGTAACAATAATTACCAAGCCATACATGCGGGTCAAGAGAAGTCGTGTTTTTTATTGTTGATGGAAACACGCTATATAATAATTGTATAAAAGAAAAGCCAGGCCGTATCTGCCACAGGTAAAGCTTTGGGTTTTCTCCCGCTTCAAATACTTCCGGTAAAATCTCGCAGATCAAACCATTGGCACAAATTTCTTCCATCTGCTCCTGCGCTGACATATTTGTTGAAGGTTGTATTTCCTTATTGCACCATTCCCGCTGGGCAAAAGAATTATTGGTAACCAGCAGGATTTCCTTTTGAGTAGCATTTGTTTTCATCTTCATTCTGTTTATCACTGATTAATCTTCATGCTTAAAACGGTTAAATTTATAAACTGGTTGTACCAGCCATGTAAAATTTAATTGTGTTATTAATTAGACGCCGATTTATGTAAAAGGATACATCATTCATAAAAAAATTGCGTTAAAAAACAAGAGCTTGTTTGCTAAAGTTTTGTATGTTTGAAAACTAAATTTCTTAGCTTTGCAATCTTTAAATAATACTACAAAATGAAAAACGATAAAGAGAAAGACCTTAGTTCAGATAAACTAAAAGCACTTAAGCTAACCATTGAAAAAATTGATAAAGACTTCGGCAAAGGCAGTGTGATGATGATGAATGAACGCGGGGAGCAACAAATGGAGGTTATTTCAACCGGATCCATTGGATTAGACATTGCGCTTGGCGTTGGCGGCCTTCCACGCGGCCGTGTAGTTGAAATTTATGGCCCTGAATCGAGCGGTAAAACTACCATTGCCACGCATGTAATTGCACAGGCTCAAAAGAAAGGTGGTATTTGCGCCATCATAGATGCGGAACATGCATTTGATAGCGCCTATGCACAGAAACTCGGTGTTGATATTGACAATCTTTTGATCTCCCAACCCGATTATGGCGAACAGGGCTTAGAAATTGCAGACCGCTTAATTCTTTCAGGCGCATTGGATGTGGTGGTAATTGACTCTGTGGCAGCACTTGTACCTAAAGGCGAACTGGAAGGCGAAATGGGCGATAGCAAAATGGGTTTGCAGGCAAGGTTAATGAGCCAGGCTTTGCGTAAGCTTACTGCTACCATCAGCAAAACCAATACAGTGTGCATTTTTATTAACCAGTTACGCGAAAAAATAGGCGTGATGTTTGGCAACCCAGAAACAACCACCGGCGGTAATGCTTTAAAATTTTATTGCTCTGTGAGGTTAGATATACGCCGCACTTCCCAGATTAAAGATGGCGATGAAGCTATTGGCAACCGCGTAAAAGTAAAGGTGGTTAAAAATAAAGTTGCGCCGCCATTCCGCAGTGCGGAGTTTGATATCATTTTTGGCGAAGGCATCAGCAAGGTTGGGGAAATTATAGATATGGGTGTAGAGATGAATATCATTCAAAAAAGTGGAAGCTGGTTTAGTTATGACGGTAATAAACTTGGCCAGGGCCGTGATGCAGTAAAAAACCTGCTTTCTGATAATGAAGGCCTGGCTAACGAAATTGAAGGAAAAATAAGAGCGAGACTTATAGAAATGCAAACCGGCGTCGTTGAATAAAAGTAATAAATCTTTTTTGCGAAAACGCTGCAGATAAACTGTGGCGTTTTTTATAGCAGTGTGTTGCTAATAATAATATCCGGCATTAAAATAATGCGGATTGTACGCAGTTAATAACTATATAGATATGCAAAAAATTATTGCTGCAACATTAATTCAACCTCCAGTAAAGCCTGCAGCTTAACTACAGAATCTTCTTTGCCGCAGAGATCGGCGAGCGTCATTTTATTTAATACCTGGTCAACCGTAAACTGGATTATTTTCCAGAGAGAACGGGCAGAGCAATCAACAGAATTGGTACAGAGATTTAAAGCGCCGATATGAGTTGCGCAGAATTTATCATCAAACAAAGCGCCGCCCAAAGTTTTCAAAACTTCATTGATATTTATTTCTGATGTGGGTCTTGAAAGCACATAACCACCTTTTTGCCCGGGCGTGCTTTTTAAAAAACCGCCCAGCCTCAATTGCCTTGTAAGCTTGGCAACATAATGCGGTGTTAAGCCCTCCGCTTCACTTATCTGAGGAATACTTAAACCATTTTCATCGCCGCATCTTGCAATGCGAATGAGAATACGAATGCCATATTCTTCCTGTGCGGTTATTTTCATTTTGTTAAGTTAATTTGTTGACTAAGTTGATTAGATGAAATGTTACTTATCAACTAATCAACCCATTCAACTTATGAATTATTGCTGTTGCTGTTCCAGCGAAAGCGGGTCAACATCATACGTTGCAATAAAATACTGTCTTAATGCTTCAACGGAAGCATCATCATTTTCTTTTGTACAAACCTTATTGTATTCCTGCATTAATGCATCAGCTATATCGCCGGCAGCACTTCTTTCAATCTGGTAACGGTGTAAAATGAATACCAGTTCACCATCTTTAAACAAGGAAATAATTGGCGAGCTAGGTGTGATGCCCGGCAAATATTTTGAGCGGAACAATGCAACCGCATCTTTTTCCATACCTGCAAAAAGCGTAAGCCTTTCATCAGGAACCACCTTGCCAAATAATGACAGCAAAGCGCCCGGCCTTGCCACTCTTGCGCCGCAACCGCAAACAGAATTTAATACAACCATTTTTACCTTACCATCGTTTACGTTCAAAGCTTTATCTACTTCTTCTGCAGTAAGCAATTGTGTAAACCCATTATCTGTAAGTTCTTTACGAAATGGTGCGGCTATTTGTTCAGGATATGAAGGACCATTATTGCCCATCAAACTATCTACGCTTATCTGTGCCATGTTTTATTAATTAAAAATTTATATTAAGAATTAGAATTTTTTTTTGGTCACCATCTGCAGTAATTCTACGCATCGTTCCTTGCGTCGCAACACTTGTACTGCATCTTTTCATGTCATCTTTAGCTTCATGGTGAATAACCTCATCAATTGAAACAGCAATATTTATTATATCTTCAAATAACTCCCTTAGCGCCGGGGTTTCTGCTTTTACATGAAACCCAACTCTAATTGTGCAGCTTCACTCATCATACTTTTATCCCATGGCGGCGTCCATGTTACGGAAACATGCACATCATTCACGCCTTCAATCTCTCTTAACTTCTGATCCACTTCAACCGGAATTGTTTGCGCCGCCGGGCAACTTGGTGCCGTTAACGTCATTGTTATCTGCACGTTGTTGATGGGCAATATGTCAACGTTATAGATCAAACCCAAATCATAAATGTTCACCGGAATTTCGGGATCATAAATGCTTTGTAATTTCTCTATTACTTTTTCTTTTAGTTCTTCTTCGTTCATCATCTTATCTTAACTATCGGCCTGGCGCTTAAAAAGCATCCGACCAGTTATAAGTGCGCTTTTGCTTTATAAGTTAAAGCATCTCTTTTCATTCTTTCAACCATCGATAAAAAACCGTTGCTTCTTCTTTGCGTTATAAAACTGTTTAATTGAACCCGGGACATGAAATCATTTAAATCAAATTTTATTACTTCATCAAAACTGTGATTTGATAAGATTCTGATAAGAATGCTTATTAAACCTTTAGTGATATCAGAATCGCTATCTGCGTCAAAAAATATTTTATCACCCTCTGCATGACTAACTAACCAAACCTGGCTTTGACAACCTTTGATTTTATTTTCATCAACTTTATATTTTTCATCTAAAGGATTAAGTTTATCTCCCAAATCCATTAAATAAAAATTCTTATCATTTGCTGATTCAAACAAAGAAAAGTCCTCAATAATTTCCTGTTCTATGTCTTCAATGTTTGCTACTCCACTCATCTTTTTCTTTTTAGAATTTTTTCAAGTGATGAAACTAGTTCATCAACTTCTTCCTTCGTATTATACATAGCAAAAGAAGCGCGGATTGTTCCCGGAATTCCAAATCGATTCATCAATGGTTGACAGCAATGATGACCAGTTCTAACAGCTATTCCAAAACCATCTAACAATAAACCAATATCGTACGCTGACCAACCATCTACTATAAACGAGACAACACTTGTTTTATATTTAGCCGTTCCAATCAAACGTACGCCATCAAGTTTACTCAACTTATCCATCGCATATTTTGTAAGCATTTCTTCATGTGCACGAATATTGTCTTTGCCCACTTCATTTACAAAATCAAGCGCTGCTTTAAAGGCAACAGTATCTGCAATGTTTGGTGTACCTGCTTCAAACTTGTATGGCAGTTCATTGTACGTAGTTTTATCAAACGTTACTTCTTTAATCATTTCACCACCGCCCATATATGGCGGCATTTCTTCCAGTAGTTCTTTCTTACCATACAATACTCCAACGCCGGTTGGGCCATATACTTTATGGCTGGATATAACAAAAAAATCACAATCCATATCCTGCACATCAATATTTAAATGAACAGAAGATTGTGCGCCATCTACCAATACAACAATATTATGCTGATGTGCTATATCAATAATTTCTTTTACAGGGTTAATTGTTCCAAGCGAGTTTGATGCGTGAACAATAGAAACGATTTTTGTTTTTGGCGTGATGAGGGTTGAAAACTCATCCATCATCAATTCACCATTATCATCAACCGGAATTACTTTCAGCTTTGCTTTCTTTTCCAGACACAACATTTGCCAGGGAACAATATTGGAATGATGTTCCATGCCTGAAATAATTATCTCATCACCTTCTTTAATATTTTGTCTTCCCCATGTTGATGCCACTAAGTTGATGCCCTCCGTTACGCCACGCGTGAAGATTATTTCTTCACGATAACGTGCATTGATAAATTCTTTAACTGTATCACGTGTTGCTTCAAACGCAGCCGTTGCCTCTTCTGCCAAAGAATGTATTCCGCGATGAATATTTGCATTGTATTGCTGATAATAATTTACCAGCGCATCAATAACCACCTGCGGTTTTTGTGCCGTTGCAGCATTATCAAAATACACCAAATTTTTTCCCTTTACTTTTCTTTCAAGCACAGGAAATTGCTTGCGTATTGCAGCAACATCAAACTTTTTTATATCAACATCTTCAGAAATCATAAACTCTTAAATTATAATCGCTGCGTCATTTGGACGATAGGAGAAATCTCTCAAATTTTTTACAACTTCAAATTCATGAGCTGTCTCGTTGCCTCTACATGACGATTAAATTCTAAATTCAAAACTTATTTAAAGAACTTCAATATCTAACCTTTCATCTATCTTCTTTTCCAGATAATTCTTCAACACTTCAATCTTCACCTGTTCCAAAATATCTGCGGCAAATGCATGTAATAATAAAGCCTTTGCTTTCTTCTCGCCGATACCTCTTGCACGCAAATAGAACAATGCATCTTCATCTAATTGGCCAATCGTACAACCATGCGAACACTTTACATCATCTGCAAAAATTTCAAGTTGTGGTTTTGTATTTACAGATGCTGAATCACTCATCAATACATTTTTATTTGATTGATAAGCGTTCGTTTTTTGCGCATCTTGCCTAACAAAAATCTTCCCGTTAAAAACGCCGGTCGAATTACCATCCATGATGCCTTTATAAAACTCATTGCTGAAACAATTGGGCTTTATGTTATCGACAATACTATGATTATCGACATGCGTTTTCCCATCAACCATATACAAACCATACAAATGACCTTCATTGTTTGGCGCTTCCAAAATCATGTTGATGTTATTGCGAATCGTTCCGCCATTCAACGTAACCGTTACACAATGCGTAAAACATTTGCCAACCTGTTGCACATGCGTGGTGCCCACATGATGACAATTTTCATTTTCATCCTGTACTTTATAATATTCAAGCCTTGCATTTTCATGCACAGCTATTTCAATCACTTCATTTGTAAAACTTTCATGCAAGCCATTATTCTTATACAACTCAACTAACTGCACCTGCGCATTTTCTTCTATCACAAATAAACTCCTTGGCTGCACAAAAACATTATCGTTTTCAGTATCTGTTAAATGATAAATAAAGATGGGTTGCTCAACTGCCTTATTCTTTTTTACCAGCACAAATAAACCATTTGCAGTAAACGCCGCATTCAAAGCATTCATACCATCTTTCATGTATTTGCTGCTTTGATTTAAATGTTGTTGCACATAATTTTTATACTCACTTTCTGCAGCCTCATGCAAATTCAAAACAGCCAATGCATCGTTTGCAAAAGTTGAGATCTCTTTTACAAAAACACCATTTACAAAAAATAATTCAGCAGCAGATGCAGTTTGCAACCGCACATTGTTCAACGTTTCTTTTGTTGGAACAACAGCCGTTGTATGCACTGCAAAATTCTTGTTCGTTAAACCTGTGAGTCTCGTGTATTTCCATTCTTCGTTGCGCGAAGTTGGTATGCCCGATTTATTAAATAATTCAAACGCTTTTGCACGCAAAGAACCAAGCAAACCATTACCTGCCGCTGCATTCAATTCGTTGTATTTATCCTGTATCGTTTCTGTTAAACTCATATTCCCTCACCCTCTATCCCTCTCCATAAATGTAGAGGGAGGCCGGGCTTTTGTTTTTTAATTTATATTATGTAGTGACACTTCAACATTTGTTTTTCAATCAGCTTGATAACTGCTTTCAGCATTTGAATGATTATTATGTAACCAGCTTTTGTATTTCAATTAAACTTCGTTGCGTCGCACACTTCCACTGATGTACTTTAATCAACATTTCAACGTATCAACCAATCAACTTCTTCAAATAACTTCCACCTGTGCGGATTGGGGCTAAACTTCTTCAGCAACTGTTTGCTTAATGAAATCATAACCTTTTTCTTCAAGCTCTAACGCCAATTCTTTACCACCGGATTTTACAATACGGCCTTTATATAATACGTGCACAAAATCCGGAACGATATAATCCAGCAAACGCTGGTAGTGCGTTATCAATAAAACAGCATTATCTTTTGTCTTTAATGTGTTCACACCATCGGCAACAATGCGTAATGCATCAATATCAAGTCCGCTGTCTGTTTCATCTAAAATCGCAAGCTTTGGTTCAAGCATTGCCATTTGAAATATCTCGTTCCGCTTCTTTTCACCGCCGCTAAACCCTTCATTTAAAGAACGGCTTAAAAGCGATTGATCAATCTTCACCAGCTTCATTCTTTCTTTCATCAGCTTCAAAAAAGAAACCGCATCTAAAGCTTCCTGTCCGCGATGTTTGCGGGCTTCGTTCACGGCTGTTTTAATAAAGTTTGTTGTGCTTACACCCGGAATTTCAATTGGGTATTGAAACGCCAAAAACAAACCTTCTCTTGCTCTTTCTTCAGGCGACATTTCTAATAAATCAACGCCATCAAATTCAACAGAACCATCGGTTACTTCATAATCGCTTCTGCCTGCCAACACAGATGCCAAAGTGCTTTTCCCGGAACCATTCGGTCCCATAATCGCATGCACTTCGCCAGCATTGATGTGCAGATCAATTCCGTTTAAAATTTTCTTGTCTTCTATTTGTGCGTGTAAGTTGTTAATCGTTAACATAGTAGCCTATCCCTAAATCCCTTTCCTAAAGGAAAGAGACTTTAGAGCGTTTAATTTTTATAGTTTATAATTTTATACATGTTCTTAAATAACTCCCTTTAGGGCTGGGGCTATCCAACCGAGCCTTCCAAACTAATCGCCAGTAGTTTTTGCGCTTCAACCGCAAACTCCATTGGCAACTGGTTCATGACTTCTTTTGCAAAACCATTTATAATTAATGCAACGGCGGTTTCTGTATCAATGCCACGCTGGTTGCAATAGAAAATCTGGTCTTCGCCAATCTTGCTTGTTGTGGCTTCGTGCTCAACAATCGAAGTGCTGTTTTTCGTTTCGATGTAAGGGAAAGTATGTGCACCGCATTTATCGCCCAACAACAAAGAATCGCATTGAGAGAAATTACGGGCATTATGCGCATTTTTTCCCACCTGCACCAGCCCACGGTAACTGTTCTGGCTTCTGCCGGCAGAAATACCTTTGGAAACAATACGGCTGCGGGTATTTTTTCCCACATGCATCATTTTTGTTCCTGTATCAGCCTGCTGAAAATTATTGGTAACAGCTACAGAATAAAATTCACCTGTTGAATTATCGCCCTTTAAAATAACGCTTGGATATTTCCAGGTGATGGCTGAGCCGGTTTCAACCTGCGTCCAGGAAATTTTTGCATTCGCACCACAAATACCACGTTTAGTAACGAAGTTATAGATGCCGCCTTTACCTTCTTTATCGCCGGGATACCAGTTTTGAACCGTTGAATATTTTATTTCACCTCCATCCAAAGCAATGAGTTCAACAACGGCTGCGTGTAATTGGTTTTCATCGCGCATTGGCGCTGTGCAACCTTCCAAATAACTTACATAAGCGCCTTCATCGGCTATTAACAATGTTCTTTCAAACTGGCCGGTATTTTCAGCATTGATGCGGAAATAAGTTGATAATTCCATTGGGCAGCGAACGCCTTTCGGAATGTAACAAAAAGAGCCATCGGTAAACACGGCAGAATTCAGCGCAGCAAAATAATTATCTGTCATCGGAACAACAGAGCCGAGATATTTTTTAACCAGTTCAGGATGATCGTGAATGGCTTCTGTTATCGAACAGAAAATAATTCCTTGTTCGGCAAGCTGTTCTTTAAAAGTGGTAGCAATAGAAACGCTGTCAATCACCGCATCAACTGCAACCCCGGAAAGGCGTTTTTGTTCCGTTAAGGAAATGCCGAGTTTCTCAAAAGTTTTGCGGAGCTCGGGGTCAACTTCATCCAGGCTTTTTGGCTTTGCCTTTTGCTTTGGCGCCGAATAATATTTAATTGCCTGGTAATCAATTTTTGGATAAGAAATATTTGCCCAGGCCGGCTCTTTATCCTCAATGCTTTTCCAATAACGGAAAGCCTTTAAACGCCATTCGAGCATCCATTCAGGCTCTTCCTTTTTTGCTGAAATAAAACGGATAATATCTTCATTCAAACCGAGCGGGGCTTCATCTGCCTCGATATTTGTAACAAAACCATATTTGTAATCACTGAGAGCGGTTTGCTCTAATGTTGCTATCATTTCGCTCATGCTGCAAAAGTACAAATGAATTTGTACAAAAAAGTATAAATTAAATTCATGTTGCTATAAAGCGTGTCAGTCACCCAAAAAATTCTTTAATTCGAAAGCATTATGTATGGCAGCCATAGTTGCAGTATTATTAAAAAAGATGTAAGCCGTTTTGCTGATTGCTTTCTTTTTAAGTTCCATCGCAAAATCCATTATTTCCTTTTGAGAGTATTGAGAGAAATATAATTTTGAAAAGCCATGAAAGCGATAGTACAAAATAGAGGTATTAGCCATTATCTCATCCGGCAAATTTTGGATACTAATGCCACAGAAACTGACATTGTAATTTGAAAACACGTTAATTACATGCTGGTTCCACCAGCCGGCTTCCCGGAATTCAACAATGTTAATGAATGAAGTATTTATATTTTGCGTAATGCGTTGCAAAAATTCCTCATTATAAGCAATTCTAGCCGGAAACTGGAAAAGCACCGGGCCAAGCTTCTCTTTTAATCCTTCTTGTATTGTACTATAAAAATCATCCAGAAATTGCTTGCAGTCATTCAACTGTTTATAGTGTGTAATTAATCTTGGCGCTTTAACTGAAAACTTGAAATCAGCCGGGCTTTTGTCATACCATTTTCGCAGCATTTCCACTGTAGGAAAACGATAGAATGTAGTGTTTAGCTCAAGGGTATTGAACCGCGTGCAATAATATTCAAACCATTTGCTCTGCGGAAGGCCTTTGGGATAAAAAGCTTCTTTCCAGTCTTTATTATAAAATCCTGAACAACCAATATAATACTGCATAACAAAGTCATTCAAAAACAACTCCATTTTAAAGATAACTTTAGGGTAACCTGCCATCAACAGGTTGTATATAATATTGCATTACAGAGATGGCAAATATTTTGATGGGTTAGGGTTATTACTAACCTGTTAAACTAAATAAGATGGCTAAATATGGAAAAAAAGCCCAAAGCAAAGTAAAACGTGCAATGGACGAAATGAAAGAAGGCAAACTGAAAAGTGGCCGGAGCGGTAAAAAAGTTACAAGCCGGAAGCAGGCAATTGCAATAGGTTTATCCGAAGCCAGAAAGGAAGGCGGTAAGGTTCCGAAGAAGGCTGCAAAGAAGAGCGCGAAAAAATCAGCGCCTAAAAAGGCAGCAAAAAAATCGGCTCCTAAAAAGGCCTCAAAAAAGGCTGCTCCCAAAAAGACAGCTAAGAAATCGGCAAAAAAATCAGTAAAGAAGAGCTCTAAATAAAATTATTAAATAAATTGCCAGCGGTTTAACTTCTTGGATTGCTGCTTAAAACAATCCTTTTAAAGGTCACAATGTGCTGTGGCCTTTACTTTTTTTATAGCTGTCAACCACTCAAAAAAACCAATGTTTCCGTTACGAAAAACCATTCTACAAAATAAAAACCGGTACAAAGCACCGGTTTTTAAACATATTTTGACAAGGATGGATGGGTTAATATTATCGCTTTTTAATAAGCTTTTGCAAATAACACCCTTTGTTTGGAAGGTTTTCCCGTTAGCACACAAACGCCTTCTTCCTGTTTGGCATCAAAAGGTATACAGCGTATGGTGGCTTTTGTAAGCTCCTTTATTTTTTCTTCCGTTTCGCCGGTGCCATCCCAATGTGCACTTACAAAACCGGTTTTATTTTCGAGCACATCAACAAATTCATCCCAGGTATTCACTTCGGTAATGTGATCGTCAAGATGTTTCTTTGCCTTATTGTAAATATTGCTTTGAATATCAGTGAGCAGGAAAACAATCTCGCCCATTATATTGTCGAGGCTTATTGTTTTCTTTTCCTTGGTATCCCTTCTTGCTACTTCTGCAGTATTGTTTTCCAGGTCTTTTGGGCCAATAGCAATACGCACGGGCACGCCTTTCATTTCGTATTCCGCAAATTTCCAGCCCGGCCTTGCATTATCTGAATCATCATACTTAACTCTTATACCTAACTGCTTAAGGCTTGCTGTAATTTCATTTACCTTATGAGCGATAGCAGACCTTTGCTCATCATTTTTATAAATAGGTACAATTACCACCTGGTGCGGTGCAATTTTTGGAGGAAGAATAAGCCCGTCATCGTCGCTGTGCGCCATTACCAATGCACCTATAAGCCTTGTGCTTACGCCCCAGCTTGTGGCCCAAACATATTCGAG
The DNA here is from genome assembly GCF_051953455.1 of Parafilimonas sp. NCBI lineage: Bacteria > Pseudomonadati > Bacteroidota > Chitinophagia > Chitinophagales > Chitinophagaceae > Parafilimonas > Parafilimonas sp. The sequence goes on from NZ_JBQCIT010000059.1 coordinate 14,286, forward strand.
TTTATTATTCTTGTCGCTGAATTTTACATCGAAAGCTTTAGCAAAATTCTGCCCGAGAAAATGCGATGTGCCGGCCTGTAAGGCTTTGCCATCCTGCATCAGCGCTTCAATACATAATGTGTCTTCGGCTCCCGCAAAACGTTCATTGGGCGTTTTGGAACCTTTGATTACGGGTACGGCCATGAAGTTTTCCACAAAATCGGCATAAACATCCAGCATTTGCCTGGCTTCCAATAAAGCTTCTTCTTTTGTGGCATGAGCGGTATGCCCTTCCTGCCACAGAAATTCTGCAGTGCGTAAAAACAGGCGGGTACGCATTTCCCAGCGCACTACGTTTGCCCACTGGTTAATTAAAATAGGCAGGTCGCGATAGCTTTGAATCCAGTTTTTATAAGTATTCCAGATAATGGCTTCACTTGTGGGGCGAACAATTAATTCTTCTTCCAGTTTTGCTTCTTCATCCACGATCAGCTTACCCTTTTTTTCCGGATCTGATTTTAACCTGTAATGTGTTACTACGGCGCATTCCTTGGCAAAACCTTCAGCATTTTGTTCTTCGGCTTCAAACAAACTTTTGGGCACAAACAATGGGAAGTAGGCATTAACATGGCCTGTATCTTTAAACATTTTATCAAGTGCATCCCGCATGTTTTCCCAGAGTGCATACCCGTAAGGTTTTATAATCATACAACCCCTTACTGCACTGTAATCTGCCAATTCGCTTTTTAAAATAAGATCATTATACCATTGGGAATAATCTTCATTTCTCGCTGTTATTGCTTTGCCCATACCGTTTGTAAAAAAGACAAGTTAATTTAAATGATAAACGCGGCAAATGTAATAACTTAGCATACAAACATGTGAGAATGAAAAATAATTTAGTTTGCCTGCTGTGTGTGATAACCATATTTTTTAGTTGTTCTCCTGCATATAAGGCTTCTCAAACGCCTGACGACGTTTATTATTCTCCCGCTAAAAAGATAGAAGCGCAGGACAGGTATGAAGCTTATAATGACAGGCAGGATACATATGCTTCTGCCGATGAAGACGATTATTACCTGCGCATGAAAGCAAGAAACTATACCCGGTGGAGCGGCCTGGATGATTATAGCTACTGGTATGACAGCCGTTATTTTTATAATAACTGGTATAGCCCGTACACTTCTTATATGTCATTGAGCCTTGGTTATGGATTAGGCTGGGGCGGTTATGGTTATTATCCTTATTATGGCTACAGTTCCTGGTACAATCCGTGGAGCTCATGGTATAGCCCTTATTATACGGTGGTGTATTATAAAAATCCTGATGTTTACTATAAGCCGCTTCGTAATAATGCGAACTTTTCCGGCTACAAAAACAGGAATTATAATAACTATAATATGCCTATGCAAAATGGCAACCGCAACAGATCGTATAATAACAGTAACCTGAATACAAACAACAGGAGGAGCAACGATACATACAATTCAAACCAGTATAATAATTCGAATAGAAATAACAATTCGACGCCAACACGCACGTTTAATAACAACAGCAGTTCTAATTCAGGTGGTGGTGCAAGAACCAGTGGCGGTGGTTCCCGTACACGTCCATAAAAATGAATTTCAGAAATCAATAATCCTCATCCATAAAAATCATTTCGATTGTTTATGCGGAAAGTTTTGCTTTTAACAATAGGCGCATTTATATATAATTACAGCTTTTCACAACTTGTAGATGATGTAACCAAAAATGCATGGTTTGTTCCTTATGGTACCGCCCGCAGTGTTTCTGTTGGAGGTGCCATTGGCGCTTTGGGCGGCGACATTACCTCTACCTCCGTTAACCCCGCCGGTCTTGGTTTTTATAAAACAAGCGAGTTTGTGATTTCTCCGTCATTTTTAATGAACAACAATAAAGCCGACTACCGGGGTTCTGTATTGGATAATATTAAGAAGTCGACATTTCAGTTAGGAACTACAGGCGTTGTTTTTGGTGGGAAGATGAACAGGCCCGGCCGCTCGTCTGCATTTTCCATTTCAATAAACCAACTGGCGAGCTATAACAATAAAGTTTCTTACAGCGGATTGAATGATTACAGCTCTTATTCTGAGCAATACCTCGAACAGCTTGTGGCAGATAATGCCAATATTCAGTCAGCATCCAATGACTATCCTTTTGGTTCATCATTGGCTTTTTTTACTTATTTGATTGATAGTATTTCCGGCCCATCCGGCAGCCTTGAAGGTTACAGAAGCCTTGTGCCCGTTGATAATGGAAATAGTGTGCAGCAGCAATATGACGAAACAACCGGTGGCGGCATATACGAAATTTCCTTTGGTTTTGCCAGCAACAACAACGATAAATTAATGCTTGGGGCCAGCCTGAATGTTCCGCTGTCATTCTACACACAGGATATTACCTATACAGAAACAGATCCTACCAATAATACAAACAACGATTTCGCTTATTCAACTTTTACACAAAACCATAGTTTGAACGGCATAGGTGTGAATGCACGGTTTGGCCTTATTTACCGCCCGGAACAATCTTTAAGGCTGGGTTTAGCAATACATACGCCTTCTTTTATGAGCTATACTGATAAGTTAAAAGCTGCAATTACAACAGATACCGAAGGTTACGCCGGTGTACAAACATCCAAGAGCAGCGATTTTTCTAATGCAGTAGATCAAACACGTTACAATGAAATAACTCCTTATAAAATAGTAGCAAGCGCCGCTTATGTTTTTAAAGAAGTGGAGAATGTAAAATTGCAGAAGGGATTTATTACTGCAGATGTAGAATATGTAAATCACCGGGGCTCAAGGTTTCTTCAGCAGGCTGATGACAATGGTTATTATAATGATGCAACTGATGATTACTACCGCTCTTTGAACGATGTAATCAAATCCTATTATAAAGGCGCTCTAAATTTCAGGCTTGGCGGTGAAATTAAATTTTCACCTTATGCTATTCGCCTGGGTGCAGCCTACTACGGAAGTCCTTATGATGATAAACAGCTAAAGGCAAACCGCATTATGGCAGCAGGCGGTTTAGGTTACCGCAATCACGGTTTTTTTATTGATCTTACCATAGCAGAAACCTTTAATAAAGATGTGAATTTTCCTTACCGCTTAAGTGATAAGGCCAATACATTTGCCGAATTAAAAAATCAACGGCTTAACGTATTGCTTACAGCCGGTTTTAAATTTTAAAGCAGCACATAATTTATTTAAAAAGGATTGAACGTAAAACGTTCAATCCTTTTTTTATTCTGCAACAGTGGCAGTGTATAGCTAAAACTTTCTAATGCATTGCAGGCGGCTGGTAGTCTGGCACAACGTTACTAACCGGCTTAATGGTTTTCAGATAAGCAAAAATGGCTTTTAGTTCATCATCCGTCATATTATTAATACCTGCAAAAGGCATAGGTGGCATAAGCGGCCTTGAACCTTCAATACCTTTAAAAATACCTTTGCGGAGACAGGCAATAAATTGCTCCTCTGTCCAGTTTCCAATACCGGTGGAATCGGGCGTAAGATTAGCTGCATAAGAGTGGCCCCAAGGGCCGTGCCATGCCGTAAGATCATAAGTAGCGGCCATGCCTTTTGCCACCTGGCCGGGCAAAAGCTGCGGAACGGGGCCTTGAGCAAAATGGCCTGCCAGCATAACGCTTGTATCATCCACAGGGCCTTTATCTGTCATTTTTTTCGAGGTATGGCAATCGTTGCAGCCGGAAATGGCTACGAGATGGTGCCCCCACTCTGCCTGGCTTTTATAGCCGCCATTTAAATCAGTTAAAGTATTATCGGCAGCAGGCGTAGTTTTAGTAGATGTGGTGCACTTGTAAGAAAGCAGCCCCGCAAAACATGCCATAACAATGAGCGCAGTTTGTTTTTTCATTTTGTTTGTTTTGATATAATGAGTAGGTTAACAGTAGTTCCTTATTAATTCAAGTACGAAAGTAGCCTTGTTTTAACAGGGCGAAGCACGTTAGCATTTGTATTGCAAATTTAAATGTATGAATTGATAATATCGATAACTGAATTGTAATAATGCCCGCCAAATAAAATTAAATGCACCAAAAGCGGGTAAAGCTGGCAAAGATTAATGCGTTCTTTCCAGCCGGGCTGCAAAGGAAAAACTTCATGATAATAATTATAAAAGTTACTGCTGAAACCACCAAACAACAGGCTCATGGCAATATCCATTTCCCGGTTGCCATAATAAACAGCGGGATCAAAAATTACAGGTTCGCCTTTATTACCCGCCATAAAATTCCCGCTCCATAAATCGCCATGAATTAAAGCAGGCGGTTCAACGGGAAAGATTTCTGCAAAGCGGCTGCATAGTTTTTCAGCTTTTGCCAGATCATTTTTACTACACTTATTTTGGCTGAAAGCAAGCTGCATCAATGGCAAAATGCGTTGCGAAGCATAAAATCCACTCCAGGTTTCACAGTATGTATTGGATTGATGAAGAGAGCCGATATAATTATTTTCAGCTAAACCAAACAATTCATCGGAATGTTTGTGAAGGCCTGCCAGTTGCTGCGCGAATGTTTGCCAAAAAGTTTTTGAAGCGCTGCCTTTCTCTATAAACTCCGTTACAAGGAAAATTTTATTATCAATTTTTCCATTAAGAATGGGCTCCGGAATTTTAATGGTTTTGGTTTTATGCAGGAGCCGCAATCCATTAAACTCTTTCTCAAACATATCATTCAGCTTGCCGTTGTTCAACTTTAAAAAGAAGGGGCCAATATTGGTTTGCAGCCTGTAAGTTTGGTTAATGTCGCCGCCAAAAACCTGCTGCTGCTGCATAACATTAACCGTTTGCCCAAAGTATACGGTAAGTGCCTGCTCTATTTGTGCGGAAAATGAAGACATAAAAAAACCTGCCGGGCTTTAAAACCGCGACAGGTTAAATATAAAAGTTTAATGCTTATCTGTTCAATGCCTTCCGGCGCTCATCTGCTTTATACTTCCTCAGTAGCCATCCTTTTCTGCTGGCGCTTTCTTTCCTCTTCGTCTAAAATTACTTTGCGCATGCGAATAAAATTCGGCGTTACTTCTATACACTCATCAAACTGGATATATTCCATGCACTCTTCTAAAGTCATCAATGTTTTAGGTGCAATATTCGTTGCCGCATCGCTACCGCTTGCACGCATATTAGTAAGCTTTTTACCTTCATTCGGATTGATTACCAAATCGCCGGGTTTATTATTTTCCCCTACAATCTGGCCCTTGTAAACTGCTTCGCCTGGATCAACAAAGAAAAATCCGCGATCCTGTAATTTATCCAGCGAGTAGGCGGTGGTTGTGCCGGCATCCTTAGAAATTAATACGCCATTGTTCCTTCCGGGAATGGCACCTTTCCAGGCTTTGTATTCACTAAAACGGTGTGCCATTACAGCTTCGCCTGCGGTGGCGGTAAGCATTTGCGTACGCAAACCTATCAACCCGCGGGAAGGGATTTCAAATTCCAGGTGCTGCATTTCGCCCTTGGTTTCCATTACATGCATTTCGCCTTTGCGGCGGGTAACCAGGTCAATAACCTTACTGGCATATTCCTGCGGCACATCCACTACCAGTGTTTCGTAAGGCTCCATTTTCTTGCCGTCAATTTCTTTAATAATTACTTTGGGCTGACCCACTGTTAATTCATAACCTTCACGGCGCATGGTTTCAATTAAAATACCCAGGTGCAAAATACCGCGGCCATATACCAGAAAGGCATCACCGCTATCTGTATCTTCCACACGCAGGGCCAGGTTTTTTTCCGTTTCTTTAAAAAGCCTGTCGCGTATATGACGTGAAGTTACAAACTTGCCATCTTTACCATAAAAAGGAGAGTTATTAATGCCGAACATCATGTTCATGGTAGGCTCATCCACACTTATCACCGCTAAAGCTTCAGGGTTTTCAGCATCGGCAATGGTATCGCCAATATTAAAATCTTCCAAACCCACTACGGCGCAAAGATCGCCGGCCAGTACCTCTGTTACTTTCTTTTTGCCCATGCCTTCAAACACGTATAATTCTCTTACACGGGCCCTTTTAACCGTGCCATCTGCCTGCATTAAAGCAATCGGCTGGTTTTCTTTTATGCTGCCGCGGGTAACTTTTCCTATAGCTATCCTGCCGAGAAAAGAAGAATAGTCAAGTGAAGTTATCTGCAGCTGCAAAGGCCCTTCGCTTATCTTAGGCTCAGGCACATATTTTAGAATACCATCTAATAATGGCGTAATATCTTCAGAAGGCGTTAACGAATCGTTGAACCAGCCTTGTTTGCCGCTGCCATAATAGGTAGGGAAATTAAGCTGTTCTTCAGTGGCATCGAGGTTAAAGAATAATTCAAAAATAGCATCGTGCACTTCATCCGGACGGCAGTTAGGTTTGTCCACTTTATTTATTACCACTATCGGGTGAAGGTTTAGCTGCAAGGCTTTTTGCAGCACAAAACGCGTTTGCGGCATGGGGCCTTCAAAGGCATCTACCAGCAGGATAACGCCATCGGCCATTTTTAATACACGTTCCACTTCGCCACCAAAATCGGCGTGGCCCGGGGTATCAATCACATTTATCTTAACGTCTTTATAAGTAACAGCGGCATTTTTAGAAAAGATGGTAATGCCGCGTTCACGTTCCAGGTCGTTACTGTCCATGATCAGTTCGCCGGTTTCCTGGTTATCACGGAAAACCTTTGTTGCGCGGAGAATATTGTCAACGAGGGTGGTTTTACCGTGGTCAACGTGAGCGATTATCGCTATGTTCCTTATCTGCATTTTCAAAATTTGAGGCGCGAAGGTACGATAATCTGGTGGCGTGGCAAAAGGCTATTTGTTACCGTATTGTTGTTTATACAAAGCATGCTGAACGACAAACCTGCACCTGTCGCAATGCTGTTTATACCTTGCATGATGAAGTTTGCTGGAATTTAAAGGATTAAAACGGACAGAATCTTTGAAAAAACGGGTAAAACATTGAATAAAACGGACTGAATATGCAGAAAAACGGACAAAACATTGAAATAAACGGACAATTTACCCGCATAAACGGGTGAATTAATCGATAAAACGAGTAAAAGAAGCAGGAAAATGAATAAAACAATGCGTTTTATGAACAGAATAATCGAAAAAATGAACTGAATAACCGAAAAAATGAACAGATTATTCAAAAAAATGAACAAAATAGCCAGATAAATGAATTAAACAACCGGAAAAATGAACAGAAAATTGGCATGAATGCATAAAAAACTGCCAAAAATGAACAGAATAACCGGAAAAATGGAAAAAACAAAGCGCTGAATAAACAGTTTTCTTTCCCCAATATCATCAACTGCCTCTCAAATACAAAAATCGCTGCTGTGGCTGAACACAATAGCGGTTTTTATATAAAGAACTTAAGATAAATCAGCCTTTGCGCGTTGGTTTTGCCTGCTGTTGCTCCATTTCTTTCCAAAATTTCACTATATCTTCTGCATGTTGCTTATTGCGTGGTTTTAAATACACTTTCTGAATAACACCTTTTTCATCAATTACAAAAGTTGTGCGGTGCAGGCCCATAAATTTTCGTCCGTACAATTGCTTTTCGCCCCACACACCATAGGTATTGATTATTTTATGCGCAGGATCGGCAATTAAAGTAAACGGCAGGCTAAACTTCTGTTCAAATTTCTTATGGCTTTCACTGTCATTGGGGCTTACGCCAACCACTTCAAATCCTTCCTTCTTAAGCAAGGCATAGTTATCTCTTAAATTGCATGCCTGCACGGTGCAAGTGGGCGTATCGTCTTCAGGATAAAAATATAACACCAGTTTTTTGCCTTTATAATCTGCAAGAGAAACGGTATTACCGTTTTGATCTTTGCCTTTAAATGCCGGGGCTTTCATACCGGCGGCTAATGTTATCATGTTTACTATTGTTTTGTAAAATTATAGGTTTCTACCGAGGCATTGCCGGCCACATCCATGGCGGTTATGGTTAAAGTGTGGCTTCCGGCGGGGCAATGTTCATCGAATGTATAAGTAAAATAGTCACTTTTCCTGGCAAACATGAGCCAGGTGCCATCTTCAAGCGTTGCGCTAAAGCTGGCAATGCGGCTAACATCGTCGGTACACTTTACGGTTAATGTTTTCTGGCTGATAAAGGTAGAACCATCCTTCCAGGAGATGGGTGTAATTACGGGCGGCACTTCATCCAGCAATAATCTTACATTGCCTAACTCATCAAAGGTGCTGAGCATCCAGTTTCCCTGCCATAAACCCTTTTTTACGCTAACGGATGAGCCGCTTTTCAATTCCATCACCACTTTATTTTTCTGATTGGCGTTAAGGCCGGGCGCTTTGATCATTACATTATAATCGTTATGCACGGGAATGGTGTAATCACCGATATGAATGGTGGGCGACACCTGCCTTGCATAAGTGGCACTGGTTTCATAAACACTTAAAGGCAGCGGATCGTAAAAAGCATTCGCATCAAAATGAATACTGGCGTTGTTTGTCTTAATATTATTCACACTATTGGTATCGCAAACAATGGCGTCGGCCGGAATAGTGTAATCTTTCTGCAAAGCCTCGTCATACTTCAGTGAAAAGCTGATGGTGGTGGTGTTTTTCTTTTCATCGCTTAAAACAATTCTTATTTTATGGGTTTGATTATCGTTTAATGTGATCGTTCCATTACCGTCAAGGGGTGTAAATATGCTAAGTTTATTGCCGGGCAGCCGCGAAAGGTATTGAATGCCCTGTTTGTTCACCACCCATCGCTTATAATCCATGCTGGCATTTACATAACGGCTGGCGGGATACAGGAAATCGTTTGTTTTAAATTCAAACTGCAAGGCATCATCCACATATAAGGCGGCATGGTACACGCCAAATTTAAAAGAAGAGGCATTGTTCATGTCCTGCATTCTTACACCAAGTGAAACAATGGGCGAACCCACTCTTACAACGGGCGTGGTGGAGGTATAAATGCCATTCTTCTTAATAATGGAAAGCGATTGGGGTGAAACGGTGTAAGCGCTGTACCTTCTGTCGTACCAGTAAAGACCATACACGATAGGCGCAATATGATCGGTTAAAGGCATTCCAAACAATAGGGGATTATAATTATTACCGGTTTCGGTATCGCGAATTTCAAAATGCAGATGCGGCCCCTGCGACCCGCCGGTATTGCCACTGTTGGCAATAAACTGGCCCTTGGTAACCGGGAATAAATTAGCGGGGAGTTCAAAATCCTGTTCCCAGCTCTGGTCTTTATATTGCTTGTCTTTTAAATACTTTTCAAGTGCAGGATAAAACGAATTTAAATGCGCATACAAAGTGGTATAGCCGTTTGGGTGCGTTATATAAATAGCATGGCCGTAACCATACTTTTCAATCTTTACACGGCTTATATAACCATCTGCAGCCGCATGCACGGGCAGGTTTTCGCGGGCCTGTGTGCGAATGTCAAGGCCCATGTGGAAATGATCAGTGCGTAATTCCCCAAAATTGGCGGCCAGTTGCATGGGAATATTCAGGGGGTTCCTGAAATAGCCCTGCGGATAATTATCTTGAGCGTTAATAAAACAGGTTATTAAGAAAAGCAGTGTTAATGTAAGGATGAAATGTTTCATTGTAATGCGGTCAAAAGTAATACCTGTGTTTTTAAAGTTTAGTTAGATTTTATTTCGTACTTATACAAATACTTTTGCACGATAATTATGGAAGATTATTTACACCAGGTTTGGATGGGCAATACAGTGCAACTGTATGCTATAGTGTTAGCGCAGATAATTGTTGTGTGGATATTATTCAGGCTGCTGCGGAGGTTTATTATAGCTGCTTTAAAAAAGTTTGCGGCCCGCACGCAATCGCAGGTGGATGATGCGATAGTGGAAGCTGCGGAAAAATTTATTATACCATTTATTTTTCTTATGATTAATTATGGTATAGTTCAGCAGCTAAAACTTTCTGTAAGGGTTGATCATGTTTTAAAAGTTGCAGTTGCCGTAATAACAGCCTATTATTTTGTGCGGTTTATTAATCATGCCATGCAATTATCGGTAAACCTGTATATGCACAGCAAGAATGAGCCGCCGGAACGCATTAAACAGGTTACGGGTATTCTTTCCATATTTAAAGCTGTCGTATGGCTTGCCGGTATTGTAATGCTGATAGATAACCTGGGTTATAATATCACCACGCTTATCACCGGCCTGGGTATTGGCGGCATTGCTATTGCTTTAGCGGCCCAAAATATTCTAACGGATCTCTTCAGCTATTTTGTAATATTTTTTGATAAGCCGTTCAACATTGGCGATGCCATTTCTGTAAACAATGCTGCGGGCACCGTGGAGCGCATAGGCATTAAAACATCTCATGTGCGCAGCCTTACCGGCGAACAACTGGTTATACCTAATGCCGATTTGGTGAAATCAACTATTAAAAATTTTAAGCGCCAGCAGCGCCGCGGTATCATTTTCAAAATGAATGTGCGCTATGATACGCCTGCCGAAAAACTGGATGCAATCCCGCAATTGGTTGAACAGATAATAAAGGCGCAGCCAGATATAACTTTCGATAGATGCCATCTTGTGGCTTTTGTCGATTATAGCCTCACATTTGAAACCCTGTATTTTGTTGAATCTGCAGATTATAGATTATATCTCGACAGGCAGCAGCAAATTTTCCGTGAAATATTGAAAGCATTTTCAGACAAGGGAATTGAATTTGCTTTCCCCGGCCAAACATTTATTTTACAACAGCCGCCAGCAGTGGCTGAAAAGAAATAACCCGTTTTTAAAAATTCTGATTTTTTCTTTTCATGGCTGATTAATACTTTCACGCACGTTAAAAACATTCACCCATAATTTAAAGCTATATGGAAAGTAACAGCAATTCGAAACAAAGCTCCCGCAGAAATTTTATTAAAAACGCCTCGCTTGCAACCGCCGGTTTTTATATTGTACCACGCCATGTTTTGGGCAAAGGATATACCGCCCCCAGCGATAAGCTTGTCGTCGCGGGTATTGGTGCAGGTGGTAAAGGAGAGAGTGATATTAAAAATTTCTTCGACAGTGGTAAAGCTGAAATTGCTGTGTTATGCGATGTGGACGACAGGCAGGCTGCCAAAACAAGAAGCCGTTTTCCAAAAGCCAAATATTACAAGGATTTTAGGGAAATGCTGGATAAGGAGCATAAAAGTATTGATGCCTGTTCTGTTTCTATACCCGATCATAACCACGCCGTTGCTGCTATGGCTGCCATGCAGCTGGGTAAGCATGTGTATGTGCAAAAGCCATTAACGCATGATATTTACGAGGCAAGAATGCTTACAGAAGCAGCCAGGAAATATAAAGTGGTAACCCAAATGGGCAACCAGGGTGCCAGTGGCGATGGCGTGCGCCAGTTAATTGACTGGTACAAAGCAGGCATAATTGGAGACGTAACGGAAGTGTATTGTTATACAGACAGGCCTGTGTGGCCGCAAGGCATTGCGTGGCCAACGGAAAAGCCAACTGTTCCCAAAGAACTTAACTGGGATTTATGGCTCGGCACTGCACCTTATAAAGATTATGTAGATCATCTTGTTCCTTTTAACTGGCGCGGCTGGTGGGATTATGGCACCGGCGCCCTGGGCGATATGGCCTGCCATATTATGCAGCCTGCTTTTGCGGTTTTGGGCCTGGATTATCCCGTTGGCGCAGAATGCAGTGTTTCTACAAGGTATGTTGAAAACTGGGAGCAGGCATATTTCCCCGACAGTGGCCCGGTATCTTCACACATCATTCTCACATTTAAGCAGCCGGGCGGTAAACCGGATTTAAGATTGCATTGGATGGATGGCGGCATTCAGCCACAACGCCCGCTGGAATTGCAACCGAATGAAGTGATGGGAGATGGCGGCAACGGTATTATCTTTTATGGAACAAAGGGTAAAATGATGGCAGGTACTTACGGCATTAACCCGCAATTATTACCTACTTCCAAAACAAAGGAAACAACAGTGCCGCAAACAATAGCCCGG
>NZ_JBQCIT010000060.1:0-41222 GCF_051953455.1 Parafilimonas sp.
TCTCTTCCCTGATGGTGCCGCCCCAGAGAAACAAACGATTTGGCCAGGTGCTTGTCATAGCCGATGCAAAATGCTGGTCGCAAACTGTGAAAGCGTCAGCCATTGCATAATTAAAGGGAAGATCTTCACGGGTGTAATGCCCGAGTGTAAGCGGCATATCGGCATATTTTTGATTGCCTGATCTTTTTGCATCCAGCCACTTATCGTACTTTCCCTGGTTATCGGCATCTACCTGGCTGGAACGAGAATGTGGCACAGAGCCCATCCAGGTTATTTTTGTATCGCGAATATCAAAGCGGAATGGCGAATAGGTTGCGCCTGCTTTATTGGTTTGCAGCCACACCAGATTTTTATCGGGCAACGTGATGGCTCTCGGATCATTAAACCCGCGAACGCCCCGCAGCATACCAAAGCAATGATCGAAAGAACGGTTTTCCTGCATTAGTATGACTACATGTTCTGCATCAAGGAAACTGCTGCCCGGCTGCGGGTCTATAGCAACGGCACGTGTAATGGAAGCATGCAGTTTACCGGAAAGGCCTGCTGCACTGGACAACATGATCGCATTCTTGATAAAGTTTCTTCTTGTATTCATGATGGATAGATATTGATCTGATTTTAATCAATAGAGTTTTTCATTTTTTACAGGTTCTTTTGCTTAGCTCTTTTTTGCGCACGTACAAAATACCTGGCGATAAAAAACACAATCAATACAATTATTATAAGTTGCACTAAAGCCCAAAGCAGCATTCCTGCATGTGGCTGAAGCAATTGGCTAAATTTCATACGCTTACAATCTACCTGGTAATAAAACGGAAATATACAAACACATTTAGTAACCGGGATTTTGCTCCAGCGCCGGGTTAAGATCGGTTTGTGCCAATGGAACAGGCCAGAAATAATCACGAGCAGCATCAAATGTTCTTACTTCTATCTGGCTGCCTGCATACGTTTTTATGGGTGCATTTAAAACCGTTTCTGCTGTTTTCCAGCGGCGTATATCATTGTAATATAATGCTTCGCCTGCCAGTTCAATCCTCCTTTCATGCCTTATAATTTCCCGTAGTTCTGCCTGTGTATATGTAGCGGCGATATCAGGCATACCAGCACGTTTTCTTACCGCATTAATGGCTGCATAAACAGATGCATCAGGGCCTGCCGCTTCATTCTGCGCTTCGGCATACATTAATAAGACGTCAGCATATCGCAAAACGATGAAATTGGTTTCTGACTGGCCGGACTTAAGATCAGACTGGCCTGAGGGTGCAGGGCCTTTATCGTAAATCGTATATTTTTTCATGCCAAAGCCTGTTACGGCAAAACGCTCGTCTGTAACGGGCACTTCCATTAAAGTATCACCTGGGAAAAAGATAGTTCCATACAGGCGCGAATCCCTGTTAGCATAAGGTTTGGCAGGATCATAACCCGAAGCAGGATCAGTGATTGGCAAACCATTATTCATTTGGTAAGCCTCTGCCAGGTCAAGTAAAGGAGCATTGGTATTATACTGTTTTCCAATCAGGTCAAAAGAAGTACCAAGGCCAGGGAAAATATATTGCACGTCGAAAATCACCTCTTCATTATTCTCATTTTGCGGAAGGAATAATTCACGGTAATTATCAAATAATCCGTAACCGGCTTCTGTAAAATCCATTACGGCTTTCGCGGCATCAGCAGCCGTTTTCCATTTTGCTGCATCGTTTGACGTATTGAATAAAGGGCTTGCCTCATACAATAAAATGCGGGCTTTTAACGCCAGTGCGGCGCCTTTGGTGGCCCGCCCAATATCGCTGCCTGCATATTTTGCCGGTAAAACCATGGCGGCACTGTCCAAATCTTTTATAATTTGTGCCACCACTTCTTCCCGCGGCGTACGTGGAAGATCTGCCTGCGTTTCAAGGTCCGGTTCTTCCAGAATCAGCGGCACATCGCCATAATAATTTTCCAGCATGAAATAATACAAAGCTCTCAAAAAATGAACTTCACCCTTCATGCGGGTTTTGGTATCTGCACTCATTTCCACCTGGTCAACATTTGCAAAAAAAGTATTGCAGCGGCCAATGCCTACATAACTATCGTGCCAGCGCTGGGCTATAATGCCATCATCATTGGATTGCTGGCGGCCTTCGGCAATTAAGTTAAAACCCATTGCATTGCTGTAATTATACGCATTGGGTGTTACGGTTTCTTCCCATAAAGGCGTAGCATCTCCGCCAAATAACCCATCAGTTGTAAGCGGGTTATAACAGCCGGATAAAGCGGCGTTCACAGCAGCTTCAGAGTTCCAGAAATTGCCTTCATTATATTTATCTGTTGGCTGCGTATCAAGCACATCTTTTTTGCAACTGCTTCCCGCTGCAAGCAAAATAAACAGTGCGGTTATAATTGTTATATTCTTCATCGGTATATTTTTTCGTATGATTAAAATGTAATGTTTATGCCACCGCTAACCGTTTTTAGCATGGGGTAATGATAAATGGTAGAAACATTAAGCGTTGTTTCAGGATCGTATCCTTTATATTTTGAAAAGGTGAGAATGTTTTCTGCATTCACGTAGATAGAAACCTTGCTTATTTTTATTGCCCTCAACCATTGCGAAGGCAATGCATAACTCAACTGTATGTTTTTCATTCTTAAATAAGAGCCATCCTGTAGCCAGAAATCAGAAGCCACATAATTGTCTTTATCCACATCGCTTGGCGTAACCTGCGGCAGGCGGGCATTGGTACGTTCCGGCGTCCATGAATCGGTCACCCATTCCCAGGTTGCATTAGCGCCGTTATTGAACGGAAAGGCAAGGTTGGCGGTTGGATAAATCTTCAACCCGGATACACCCTGGAAGAATGCATTCAAGGAGAATCCTTTATACCCGAGGTCCACACCAAAACCAAAAGTATATTTAGGTATCTGGGTAGAGGTGGATATGATTACACGGTCGTCGCTGGTAATTTTATTATCCCCGTTAATGTCGCGGTATTTTAAATCGCCTGCTGTTGTAGTAGCCGTTTGAAACGGGCTTTTATCCACTTCTTCCTGGCTTTGAAAAATCCCAATAGCATCATAAATGAAATAGGAATTAATAGGATAACCGGCCTGCGTAATAGTGGCAAGATTGGTATTATAGTTATATAAGATTTCGCCCTTTAAATCAACCAATTTATTCTTGTTGTAAGAAATATTACCGTTAAAGCCATAATTAAATTCTCCGATGCTGTTGTGGTATCCCAGGGTAAGTTCTACACCGGTATTTTGCATAGCGCCCACGTTCTTGCTTGGGCCCGACAACCCTATCTGGTCGGGAATATTTACCGCCCGCAGAATGTCGGTAGTATTTTTTTTATATACATCTATACTGAAATTAATGCGGTTCCTCAGCAGGTTTGCATCCAGGCCTGCATTGTAAGTGGTAGTGGTTTCCCAGGAAGTATTCGGATCGCTGTAAGCTGTTGCAGCTGCGCCTGAAGATAAGGCCCCGCCAAAGCTGTAATCCTGGCCAAGATTGATTGAATTCTGATAACTATACAATGCCACAGCCTGGTTTCCCAATTGGCCATAAGAAGCCCGGAGTTTTAGGAGGTCAAATACATTCTCTAAATGAAAAAACGATTCTTTATCAATACGCCAACCTGCAGATACCGCGGGGAAAAAGCCCCACCGTTTACCACTGGCAAAACGGGAAGAGCCATCATAACGAAACGTGGCTTCCAACAGGTATTTACCTTCAAAATCATAATTTAATCTGCCAAAATAAGAGGTTAATACATCTTTGGTAGAACTGCCGCTGATATAGCCTTCGTAAGGCAGTGAACCCGCACTTATAGCAGTTAATGTGCCGTCAAGATAACCGTATGAGCCGCTTGAAAAAGACCGGCTGTCAAAATCATCATAACTGCCGCCAACCATCACGTTAAGGTTGTGAACACCGGCAAAGGTTTTATCCCAGTCGAGCGTATTATAAAAATGAATATTGAGATCGTTATAATCTATTGCTCTGGAGCGGGGTGCGGTAGAAGGGCTGTTCCAGTTGGTAGGCGCTTCTGTTTTGGGATTGAATGTTTGCACCTGCGGTGTAAAATTCTCTAAAAGTCCGTCGTACTTATCGGCACCAAATTTTGCCCGGTAAGTAATGTTGAAAGGGAGCTTATATTCTGCAGAGGTGGTTGCCAGGAAGCGGCTTACTACTTTTTTGGCAAAACCGGTTTCAGCAATCATGCGTGGATTCTCCCAGTTATTTCTGCCCGGTGTGCGCAGCCAGGAATTACCATAACGGCCATCTGCCAGCGTATCTGTAAGAATGGGTAATGTACGGCTCAAATATTGCCAAAAGCTGTTATAATATGGCTCGTTATAATGGCGGTAATAGCCATCGAGGGTTAAGCCTATCTTTAAGCGTTTACTTACATTCATGCTGGCATTAACGCCCAGGGAATATTTCTTTTCCTGGTCGTTTGGCCCAATAATAACGCCCTTACGGTCTAAGTAACCCAGTGAAACCCGGTATTGATATTTATCGCTGCTGCCGGAAACACTTACATCATGTTTTTGAATCATGCCATTATCAAGTGCAATATCAAACCAATCGCTTGCAGGATATGTAAACGGATCGGTTTTCATTCCCTGTTCATACTCTGAAATTTCTTCATCCGAATAATCGTGCACTTTGCCAATATTTTCAAGGGCCTGGTTTTTCAGCTTCATATATTCAATAGGATCCCATATGGCATCGGGCATAACCGTTGGTTTTTGTATGCCGGTATAAAAATTATAATTTACTTTGGAGGCACCCTTACCGGTTTTTGTAGTAACCAGTATTACGCCATTAGCCGCCCTTGACCCGTAAATGGCAGCGGATGCATCTTTCAAAACAGAAATGCTGGCAATATCGGCCGGGTTTAATTCATCCATCGAATACTCAATACCATCTACCAAAACCAGGGGATCGTTGTCGTTCAGCGTTCCAATACCACGTATGCGAATGGTTGCCCTGTCAACACCCGGCTGGCTGTTTCCAAGATTAACAAACAATCCCGGTGCGCCATGTAATGCATTACTTACATTGGTAATAGGCTGGCCTTGTTTATCGGTCATATCTACCGTAGTAACCGCGCCGGTTAAGTTTACTTTTTTCTGCGTGCCGTAACCTACAACCACTACAGAATCGAGTGCGTTTACACTGAGCTCAAGGCTTATGTTGCCCAGGTTAGTACCGGTAACATTGATTGTTTTGGATGTATACCCGGTAAGGGTGAAACTAAGTTCGCTGCCTACGGCTGCACGTATAGTAAAAGTACCGTCATTTTTGGTGATTGTACCCGTTGACGAATTGACAACGGTTACCGTTACGCCCGCCAGCGGCGACTGGTCTGCGGCAGCAATAATTTTTCCGGTAACGTTTTGCTGTTGGGCATTCAGCGCAGAATAAGATAAAATGAAAAAGGCCAAGCTCACAAGCAAAGGCGTTAAAGCCCGCAATCGGTTTTTTGTTAAATACATAACTTCTTGTTTAAATTTTAATTGTATTTGAAACTTCGGTTTGAACAGTTTTTAATTAAATATGAATCATGTGATAAGGCCTTTGGCCAGCTTTTACGTGCAGAATTGCTGCACTACGTGACTTTGCGGCTTTATTTAGTGATGTTTACGGCTTTTCAAAGCAAGGTTACCTACCTCGGTACCATCATCTCTTAACATGAAAAGCTTTAATTCTTTGTTATTGGCATTTACTTTTATAATTGTTCTTTTTGTTTCCAGCGGCCCGCCGCCAATAACCAGCGGATAATGATGTGTAGCATCATCGGCCTGGTAGGTTCCATACCGGTGTGTATGGCCGCAAATCAGCAGATCAATTTTTCCTTTATTAAACAATGGATTGAATAGTTCCCTGCAATGCGTTGTTCCATGCCAGTCGCCGGAGTGATAGGGCGGAATATGCATCATTACCACCCGGAAAGGCGCTTTTTTGAAGGCAGGCGTTTCTATTTCCTTAGCCAGCCATCGCTGTTGTTCCTCGCGGTAAGCGTCAAAAGCGGCAAGGCCTCCATATTCTGCATGGTCATCTTCTTTGTCTTCCCCGGTATCTAGCACTGTAAAATGCACCGGACCCCGGGTAAAAGAAAAGTAATAGCGGTTATCAGGATTTTGGAAATAATCGTAATGGTTCCTGGCAAATACCCCACGCGTTTCATGATTACCTCTTGTGTATATGAATGGCCTTGTAGTACTGAAAATATTTCCCAGCGGCGACAGGAGATGATCAATCATTTGCTGCTGGCTGGTTTGATAATCAAACATGTCGCCATTCAAAAAAACAAAATCATATTTAAAATCTTTAACCAGCGAAAACAGCAAAGGAAACGAAGCCGGGCGGTCGTGTATATCATTCAATACTACCCAGGAAATACTGTCCTCATGCGTTTGCGGCGTGGTGAAATAATATAGTTCGCTCTGCTCGCCAGCGCCCCAGGTTAATTTATAAGGCTTAAAATCTGTGATTTCATGCGAGCATATCCTGTAACAATATTTGGTACCCGGCTGCAAGTCACTGAGCGTAATTTTATTAATATAATTCGCATCAACAAGGCCCAGGCTTGCATGAACAGCTTTTTCATCAGGAGTTGTTAGGCCATATTCTACCCAACTTTTGCAGGGCTGTCCCGTAATCCATACAATAGTGCAGGCGTTGGGGCTAAGGTTTTGCAAATAAGGCTTCGTGCTGAATAAAGATGCAGCTGCCGCCGCCGCCATCCCTTCCTGTTGTTCTCCGGCAAAATGGGGAACCGGCAGTAAACCCACCAGGCCCGCTTTTGTTATGTCACCGATAAAATGCCTTCGGTTATATGTTGTGTCTTTTTGCATATCTTTTATTATTAAGAAGAAAGCTAAAGTTTTAATAACCCGGGTTTTGCTTCAGCAGCGGGTTACGTTTCATTTCATCAAACTGGATAGGGAGGAAATACATTTTATCGTCCCATTTCCTGTTTTGAACAGAGATTACCTTGTATTTATAATCATAATAAGTGCTGCGGTCTGCACGGTCTGTACCCCTTACCGTGATTTCAATGCCACCGGCATTTTCATTCATTACCTGCGGGGCAATCATCCATCGGCGTATGTCGAAGAAACGGTGCTCTTCAAACGCCAGTTCTATGCGGCGCTCATTTCGATATTCATCCCTCAGCTGCGTACCTGTAACGGAAGCAGTAAATTCAGGCATGCCTGCCCTTCTTCTTATTTGATTGAGTGCATCCCGCGCTTCCTGCTCCTGTCCCAGCCCAATGCAGGCTTCAGCATAGTTTAATAAAATTTCGGCGTAGCGGAAAAACGGCCAGGGTATTTCCTGGGCAACAGACTTGTGATCATTAGTAGGGTCAACAAATTTGCGCAGGTAATAATTGGGATAACTTCCGTTCCAGTTTTCAATAGGGCCATTACGCGTATCAATGCCAGGTAACGTATCACCATTTGGTAAAATAAGGCTTTTAAAAGCCTGGACAACACCTACAGGATCATAAACCTGCCCGTCTGAAGTGCGTTGCTTCCATTTAGCGCCATCATAAAAAACGGTAGCATAAAAACGCGGATCCCTGTTTTCGTAAGGATGTGCTGCCTGTTCAGGATTACTCCAACTGAATTTAGAGCCATCTTTCATTTCATAGGCATCCACCATTTGCTGGATCGGTGAGTTTTCTCCGTATCCATGATAGCCATTTGGATTGAACCATAACCCAACATTGGGAGCGCCATTATTAATGCTGGTAAACCTGTTGAAAATAATTTCCTCATTGGTTTTAGTGAGGAAAATATTGGCGTAGTTATCAGCGGTAGAGTCGCCGGGTGCAGGGTTGGCCTTGTAAAGGTTATAAATATGAAGATCCATTACCGCCTTGGCAGCGTCACGGGCGGCCGTCCAATGGGCTTGCCTGTCCGGCGAAGTATAACCTGTTTCCGGCATATGGCTCGGATTAATATTATAGAGGTCGCTGGCCGCATACAATAAGACGCGTGATTTTAAAGCCATAGCCGCGCCTTTTGTAGCACGTCCCAAATCATTGCCTGAATAAGACTCGGGTAATAATAAAGCTGCGGAATCTGCATCGCTTACAATGAAATTAATGGTTTCTTCAAAACTGCTCCTGGCGATAGCCGTACTGTCTTCCAACCCGTAAACCCTGGTAATCAGTGGCACGCCGCCATTAACCCTCATCAGGTTATGATAAAAATAACCTCTTAAAAAATAGGCTTCCCCTCTTAATCTCTTCAACTTCTCCTGGTCTACAGAAGGGTCAACTGCGTTGGCGAGAAAATCGTTACACTGGCGAATGCCGGAGTAAAGCGTTCCCCATAACAGGTAGCTGAACCTGGAACCTCCCATAATATCCAGGTTGGATGATGTAATAGTGGACTGAACGATGGGGCCACCGCCGTTTGTCCACATAGCCTCGTCGTCCAAAGAACTTAACCCACTGGTAGAATTAAATTCACCCAGCCCGAGAAAGGTGTACATATTATTAACGTAGGCCTGCATGAGCGATACATCGCTCCACACTGCTGCACTTGTAATTTGGTTGGATGGCTTAATATCCAACATTTTATTACAACCTCCAATTACACTTGCAATGGCTATGGTTGCGGAAAGTATAAGCAAATATTTTTTCATTACGCTGGTTGTTTAAAAGGTTAAATTGAATCCGATATTATACACTCTTGTCTGGGGGTAATAGTCGCCGGCGGCATTGCTGGCTTCAGGGTCCATAATCTTAAACTTATCCCAGGTGAGCAGGTTATACCCGTTCACATAAATGCGGAAATCATTTATGCCTCCTAATTTTTTTAATAATGTATGTGGAAGACTGTATCCTATTTCTACAGATTTCAGCCTGATATAATCAGTGCTTCTTAAAAAGTAAGTATTGTTATTGGTTGTCCAGTAGGTATCTCCCCTGTCAAATGTCCGCGGGCCAGAATAGGGAGCGCTGCCTGCTGCGGTCATGCCCGTAAGGTCATCGGGGTCCGGCCGCCAGCGTTGGGATGCAAATTCCGCAAGGTAATTTCCTATATCGCCGGATTCGGTAGATACATATTGTACATCTCCGGCAGAACCCTGGAAGAAAATGCGGGCACTTAATTGTTTCCAGTTCAGCCCGAGGCTAATACCACCAGTCCATACCGGTGTGGTATTTTTATTAACGCGGATCCTGTCATCGGCATTAATAATCCCGTTACCATCTACATCTTCAAATATAATGTCGCCTGGCCTGGCGCCATTCCAGTGCGGGTAATCTTCCACCTGCTTTTCGTTTTGGAAAATACCAATCGCTTTATAATATAACCCGGTGCTTATTTTTTTTCCGGTAGATACCTGGTATGCCGGCGATCCGGGCGGTTCATCCCAGAATATAATTCTTGTGGTAGAATAACCGGCATTCAGCGAAACGTTGAAAGACAGATCTTCATTTAGCTTTTGGTTCAAGGTAATATTTCCATCATATCCCCAGCTTTTTACCTTGCCGAGGTTTTCTTTAGGAAGCGTAAGCCCTGTGCTTTGCGGTACAGAAGCATTACGGGCTATCAAAATGCCACTTCTTAGCTGGTTCCAGTAATCCACGGTAAATGAAAGCCTGTTTTTCAGTAATGCCCCATCAATACCAACATTGAACTGGTTGGCGCGCTCCCAGGTGATATAAGGATTGGCCACATACGTAGGTGCAATATTTTGCGCTATCTGGTCTATGCCCAATACATAACCGCTGCCAAACTGAAAGCCGCTATAGTATTGCTGGGCTTCCACCAGTGCATCCGGGTTCGTAATATCATTACCGGTTTTTCCCCATGAACCTCTTATTTTCAACTCGTCCACAAACGAAACATTGTTTTTAAAGAAAGGTTCTTCTGAAATTCTCCATCCCCCTGAAAAAGCCGGGAAAAATCCAAACCGGCTGTCTTCGGGAAAAAGGTAAGACCCATCGTAACGGCCCACAATCTGAAACAGGTATTTGTGCTGATATGCATAGTCAATCCTGCCGAAGTAACTTACCCGTGAACCTTTTGCGCTGGAGCCGTTGTTTGTCCAGTTTTCCTGGCTGCCGGCAAATAACTCGGAAATGCTGGTAGAAATATAATTGCGGCGAAATGCATTAAAAGTATTGTCGTTAAACCGCTGAGACTCTGCGCCGCCCATTAAAGTAATATCATGGTCACCAAAGGAGCGTTTGTAATTAGCCACTATGTTTTCCAGTATTTTTTGCTCCTGGTAATAATTTTGGGAAAGCGACGGATCAGTAGGCCCTGCGAAAAAGGCGGTCAGGAAACTCTCGGGATCCTGCATATCATTGTTTATGTAGGCCTGTTTGTCAAAAGTGTAAAGATTCCACGGCGTTTTCCACACCTTTACTTCCTGGAATTGTTTGTTATAAGACAATAATCCCCTTATACTTAAGCCTTCTACGCCGGGTATGGTAATATCCAGTGACAGGTTCCCGGTCATATAGTATCGCTGGTTATGATCGTAACCAGTGGCAGGGGTTCCGGTTACAACCGGTTGGTTGCCCCCTTCCTGGTCTGGCCCGGGGAGCCCATTCGGAAAAAAGGCCGGGTCTGTAGGGCGCCCTCTCATCAGCATACGAAATATCTGGCCTGCCGATACCGTGGGAAAGTTCCTGTCTTCTTTTCTGCCGCTTAAATTCAGCCCGATTTTAATGTTTTTGGAAACCTGGCTGGTAATATTACTCCTGATATTAAACTGGTTATAGCGGGTAGCGCTTTGCTTGTAATATCCATCCTGTGTAAGGCCGCCCAAAGAAAGAAAATAAGTGAGCGCAGCAGTTCCACCCTGTACAGAAAGATTGCCATTAGTTTGTGGCGATAGTTTTTTTAGCCCTTCGTTAAACCAGTCAGTACTTGGGTACAGCCAGGGATCCCTGTTGGGATCTTTATAAGCTTCTATTGTTTCTTTTGAAAACTGGGCAGTAGTACCATGGTAAATAGCTGCTTCATTCAGCATTTCCATATAATCAATAGCTCCGGCCATTTTCGGAATGCGTGAAGGCTGGTTATAACCCTGGTTTAAATTAAGTGTAACCTGGGCCGATTGATTTTTGCGGCCTTGTTTTGTAGTAATCAGTATAACGCCGTTAGCTGATTCAGAACCATATATGGAAGCAGTGGCATCTTTAAGCACGCTGATATTTTCTATATCATTAGGATTAATTCTTTCCAATATTTCACTTGGCGTGGGCACACCATCCACTACCACCAGCGGGGCATTGTTGTTCAGGCTGTGATTACCTCTTATCAATATGGAACTTCCGTCTGCACCCGGTTCGCCGCTTCCGTTTATGGCTATTACGCCCGGCAGCCGGCCTGCAAGCGTATTGGAAAAATTTGTTACGGGCGCTTCCTGCAGCGTTTTTACAGGAACGGTAGAAACAGCACCGGTTAAGTTTACTTTCTTTTGCGTTCCATATCCAATAACCACTACTGAATCAAGCGCTACAAGATCAGCTTCCATGCTTATTATGCCCAAATCACCCCCTGAAATTTTGATGGATTTTGATGCAAAACCAGTAATGGAGAAATTAAGTGTACTGCCAATAGGAGCGTTTATGGTAAAAGCGCCGTCCATACCGGATACTGTACCATGGCTGGAATTGACTACCATAACCGTAACCCCTTGTAGCGGCGACTGATCGGCAGCTGAAATGATTTTGCCGGTAATGGTTTGCTGTTGCGCATGAAGCGGATAGTGCAGCGTTGCCAGCATAATAAATGCTGCAAGCAACCTTAGCACATTCCCTTTCGTTACCAAAAGTTTGGTTTTGGAGTTCATAATGTTGATTTTTTAATAAACAGTTATAGAAATGGAACAATTAAGCTTTGATTTATCTCAAAAGCGGGAAAGCTGTTTTGGGTGACTTTTATTTGCCTGCATGCCCCCTTCGGTGTAAGATGCTGAATGTAAAGTTTGGAGATCATAGCTTTTGTTTTGATTAATGTTGTAAGAATAAATAAAGCGCCGCCGCAATAGCTGCGCCCGCAAAAGGACCAAGAACAGGTACCCATGCGTATTTCCAGTGGCTGCTCCCTTTATGTTTTAATGGTAAAAATGCGTGAACAATGCGCGGGCCGAGGTCTCTTGCAGGATTAATGGCATATCCGGTTGTTCCACCCAGCGAAAGGCCAATCGACCACACCAGCAATGCCACCGGCAGGGCGCCCAATGAACCCAGTCCAATGGGTGTTTTTGAATCGCTGATTTCGGCATTGGTAAAATAAAAAACCACAAATACCAGTACAAAAGTGCCTGCCACTTCGCTCATGAAATTGAAGGATAGGTTTTTGATGGCAGGAGACGTGCTGAACGCAGCCAACTGGGTTTCAGCATCCGGCGTTTCATCGAAATGATTCTTATAAACAACCCATACCAGGAATGAGCCGATCATGGCGCCGATTAGCTGGGCAGTAATAAAAGACAACACTTTTGACCAGGCGAATTTACCGGCCAGTGCCAACCCGATGGTTACGGCAGGGTTTAGGTGTGCCCCGCTGAAAGGCGTTGCAATCACCACGCCTGCAAACACTGCGAAAGCCCAGCCGGCGGTAATTACTATCCATCCGCCGTTATTACCCTTTGTACCTTTAAGAACTACATTGGCAACTACGCCATTGCCCAAAAGAATTAAGATCATTGTTCCGATTAATTCGGCGGCAAATTGAGACATGAGGATTTTTTTATGGTAAACAAATCGTTATGCTTATATTATCAAATAATGGCTTACACGTCTGCTGCCCATGATTTACAGGCATTTACAGCTCTCTTCCATCCGGCAATGAGTTTGGCTGAATCATTATTTTCCGATGGCCGAAACTTACGGTCAGCCACCCATTGCTGTTGTATCTCATCCACATTTTTCCAAAAGCCAACTGCCAGGCCGGCGAGGTAGGCTGCTCCAATAGCGGTGGTTTCAGTAATTTTTGGGCGTACCACTTCTGTATTTAAAATATCGGCCTGTATCTGCAGCAGTAAATTATTTACAGTAGCCCCGCCATCTACGCGCAGTTGTTTTATAGCGGTACCCGCATCGGCTTCCATCGCTTTTAATACTTCCATGGTTTGCAGGGCAATACTTTCCAGCGCAGCCCTTGCCAAATGTTCGTTTGTAGTGCCTCGGGTTAAACCCACTATCATACCTCTTGCATGCTGGTTCCAGTGCGGTGCGCCTAACCCAGCAAAAGCGGGCACCAGGTAAACGCCGCCATTATCCGGCACCTTAGAAGCTTTTTCCTCTATTTCAGCAGATGAAGAAATAACACCAAGTCCGTCGCGCAGCCATTGCACTACGGCGCCACCAATAAAAATGCTGCCTTCCAGCGCATACTGAACTCGGTCACCTATTTGCCAGGCAATAGTGGTTAATAATTTATTGGTGGAAATGATGGGTTTATCGCCTACGTTCATCAACATAAAGCAACCTATGCCGTAGGTATTTTTTACCATGCCTGGCTGCGTGCACATTTGCCCGAAAAGCGCAGCCTGCTGATCTCCGGCTATTCCGGCAATAGGAATTTTAGCCGCCAGCAATTGGCCGGAAGTTTCGCCATACACTTCACTGGAAGATTTTACCTGTGGTAATATGGATGCCGGAATATCCAGCAGCGTTAGCAATTCATCGTCCCATTGGCGGATATGAATATTAAAAAGCATGGTGCGGGAAGCGTTTGTAATATCTGTAACATGCACTTTACCTGACGTAAAATTCCACAGCAGCCACGAATCAACAGTGCCGAAAGCAAGCAAACCTTTTTCGGCCTTTTCACGGGCGCCTTCTACATTATCCAGTATCCATTTGATTTTTGTCGCAGAAAAATAGGCGTCAATCAAAAGGCCTGTCTTTTCCTGTATAAGTTTTTCTTTACCGTTCTTTTTCAAGTCGTCACAAAGTCCTGCCGTACGCCTGTCTTGCCAAACAATGGCATTATAAACCGGTGCGCCGGTTTCCCTGTCCCAGATGATGGTAGTTTCTCTCTGGTTCGTAATGCCGATTGCGGCAATATCAGTAGCATTAATCCCAGCCTTTAAAATAGCTTCCCCCAAAACGGTTGCTTGGGAAGACCAGATTTCCTTCGCATTGTGTTCTACCCAACCAGGTTGAGGATAATATTGGGTAAATTCCTTTTGAGCAAGCGCCACAATATTTCCTGTCTTATTAAAAACTATTGCACGGGAGCTGGTAGTGCCCTGGTCAAGTGCAAGAATATATTTTTCCATAGCAAGCGTTGAATTTAATTTTTATGTATTGCCATTTTTCTATCTGTTTCGAGTAAATAATTGGCTGCAAGCAGTCTGAAACTTTCCAATTGTTTCTTTTTCCATTCCACATCCTTTTCCAGTTCCCCGGCCATCAGGTCTGCAACTACCGGCGCTGCTTTTAACGCTGCCCTGGCATCTAGGAATAAAAGCCGCAGCCGCCTGGCGAGTACATCTTCTACGGTTCTTGCCATTTCATGCCGCACTGCCCATATTACATTGGCCCAGGTATAGGGAAAGTCTTCGAGAATTTTATTATTAAGTGAGCCGTCTTCATTTGCCAAAGCCTCGATCTTGTTATAATCGCTGCCGTAAACTGCAATGCTGTAATCACAGTTATGGGTGATAGTTGCCGAACCATGAATGGACAGTGCCGCCGTTTTACAGGCAACTTTTTTAAGATGGCCTACTTCTATTGCTTTATTCACCGTTACTTCTGCCATTTGGCGATAGGTCGTCCATTTTCCCCCGGTTATGGTAATAAGGCCCGAGGGGCTTACCATTAATTTGTGATCTCTTGAAATTTCCTTCGTACTGTCAGTTTCTTTTTGCGGGGCAGCTAACGGGCGCAGGCCGGCAAAAACACTTAAAACATCTTTTCTTGTGACAGGTTTTGAGAAATATTGCTGAACTGTTTTCAGAATAAAACTTATTTCTGTTTCCAGCGCTTTTGGTTCCAGTGTGTGTTTATCCAATGGCGTGTCAGTAGTACCCACCAATACATGGTCGTGCCACGGAACAGCGAATAATACCCGTCCATCTGCCGTTTCGGGGATCATGAGGGCGGCCTCACTGTTTAAAAAAGATTTATCAAAAACGAGGTGCACTCCCTGGCTTGGCCGGACTATGGGCTTTTTACCGGGTGTATCGAGGCATAAAATATCATCTACAAACACACCGGTTGCGTTAATAACTGTTTTGGATTGAAGCTGGTAAGTACGCCCTGTTTCAACATCAGTGGCAACAACACCGCACACTTTACCGTTTTCATTAAGTACCCGGTTTACCTTACAATAGTTAATTACAACACCGCCGTTGGCAACACTGGTTTCTGCAAGATTTACGGCGAGCCTGGCATCGTCAAACTGGCCGTCGTAATATTCTATGCCGCCAACCAGTTTTTCCTGCCGGATGCCGGGCATAATACCGGCCATTTTATTTTTACTGATATATCTTGAACGGCCGAAACTGAAACGCCCCGAAAGCCAGTCGTATAATTTCAGCCCTGTGAGATATTTAATCTTATCCCAAAGGCTGTAACAGGGGATGATGAAAGCCTGTTTTTTTACGATATGCGGGGCATTTTTCATTAGAATTCCTCTTTCGCGCAAGGCATCATACACCAGTTTTATATTGCCCTGTGCCAGGTAACGAACACCACCATGTACCAGCTTGGTACTGCGGCTTGATGTTCCTTTGGCGAAATCTGACTGTTCCAACAATAAAGTTTCGTATCCCCTGCTGGCTGCATCCACGGCTACTCCCAAACCTGTAGCGCCTCCGCCTATTATAATTACATCCCAAATCACCTGATCTTCCAATCTTCTTAATGCCTTTTTACGATTCAGAAGCCCGTTTTCTTCCCGCATCAGTCAATTTCTTTTAGTTTCGTTTAACTTCCATTTATGAATAATTCGGAATAAAAATAGGATAAAAGAAATAAAAAGAAAATATTTTTCAATAAAAGGAAACTAACAGTTGGTATTATTGATTATTGATATGCCTGAAATATTACTTATATTTAGCCTTTAAATTGTATGAACAGTACAGAGAGACATCAGCTTATTCTTGAGAAATTGCACCAGGAAGGCGACCTGAATGTGATCAGCCTATATAAAGAACTAAAGGTAAGCCGCGTAACCATAAGAAAGGATTTGAAACTGCTGGAAGAAAAAGGCCTTCTCTTTCGTACGCACGGAGGGGCCACCCTGAAAAACCCTTATACAATCGACAGGCCGGTAAATGAAAAAGAGAAATTACAATCTGCCGAAAAATCTAAAATTGGCGCTGCCGCGGCCCGGCTTATTGATGATAATGATTCCATTATTATCGCTTCGGGCACCACTGTGCTGGCGCTTGCTAAAAAAATTCAGCATAAAAAAAACCTAACGGTTATTACGGCTTCTTTAAATGTTGCGTTGGAATTATTACAGCAGCCGGATATTGAAGTGCTGCAGTTAGGCGGCATCTTGCGCAAAACTTCTTCCTCTGTTACAGGACCCTATGCGCAAAGCATACTAACCGATTTTTCATGCACCAAATTATTTTTGGGCGTGGATGGAATTGACCTCGAATTTGGCCTTAGCACCACCAGCGCCATGGAAGCGCATTTAAACAGGCAGATGATTGAAGCTTCTCAAAAGGTTATTGTGCTTTCTGATTCAACAAAATTTGGAAAGAGGGGCTTTGGGAAAATATGCGGGCTTGATAAGGTAGACCGCATTATTACAGATGCCGGTATTTCCGAATATTTTGTGAAGCAGTTGGAAAACCTGGGAATTGAAGTAACAGTGGTTTAAAAAGGGTATCAATCACATCCATCATTAAACATTTTTAAACGTTTTAAGGTGTATGAATAAAGCAACAAGTCATCATTATGTTTGGCCTGATCGGGTATCTGCGCCTGCAACCCAAAACAGATTCGCCGCCGCGGCGGAGGAAAAACGTGCAAATGTGTTTATACATTTTTTCATACAAAATTTAAGAAATCATTTTAGACAGTTCTTAAAAAAGAAAAGCATTGTTTGCTGAATAATTTGAAATTATGCAGGTAAACTAAACAGGCGTTGTTAACTTATCTTCGTTTTAAAAATTAATTATGAGATTATTACTTGTTTGCCTCAGTTTATTCTTTTGCTTATTTGCATCAGCGCAGCAAAAAGAAAAATTATTCAACGGGAAAGACCTGACCGGCTGGACTATTCATGGCACCGAAAAATGGTATGCCGCTAATGGAGAACTGATTTGCGAAAGCGGGCCTGATAAACAGTATGGCTACCTCTCCACCAATAAAGACTATAAGAATTTTATACTCACGCTTGAGTTTAAGCAGGAAGCTAATGGTAACAGCGGCGTATTTTTCCGTTCACATATTCCAGAAGGCGTAACTATAAGCGGCTGGCAGGCCGAAGTAGCACCCGCAGGGCAGCATACCGGTGGCATTTATGAATCTTATGGCCGTGGCTGGCTCATTCAACCCAAGGCTGAAGATGAGCAATATTTAAAACAGGGCGAGTGGAACACCTACAAAATAAAAGTAGATGGCGATGAGGTGACTACCTGGTTAAACGGTCACCAGATGTGTTATATAAAAGATGCAAAGATTGGTGAAGGCAATGGCTTTATTGCCCTGCAGATACACGAAGGCGGCGGCATTAAAGTGCGCTGGAGAAATATTGAGGTAGAAGAATTGAAATAATAGTAACAACATCAGACTGTTAATTAAAGCCATGTCAATATTCAGCAAACAATATTCAATGCGCAATGAAAACTTCTGCGGATTGCTTGCGCATTGTTTATTGAATATTTTAATTAACGATTAAGCCTTGGGCATTTACTACAGGCGTTCCTGTTTTCAATAAGCATACATAAAATGGCATTAGTTTTTGAACCTTTGGCAATACGCAGTATAACATTAAAGAACCGCATTGTGGTATCGCCCATGTGCGAATATTCCAGCATTGATGGTTTTGCAAACGACTGGCACCTCGTGCACCTCGGCAGCCGCGCCGTTGGTGGCCCCGGATTAGTATTTACAGAAGCTGCGGCCGTATCTCCTCAAGGCCGCATCACACCGGATGACCTGGGCATTTGGAAAGATGAGCATATAGAATTTTTAAAACGTATCACCACATTTATTGCAGCCCAGGGCAGCGTACCCGGCATACAGCTTGCGCATGCCGGCAGAAAAGCCAGTCATACAAGTCCATGGAAAGGCAACCGGCCTTTAAAAATTGAAGAAGACGCATGGCAAACACTGGCGCCAAGCGCTATTGGTTTTAAAGATTCCGACCCATTGCCAAAGGCAATGCGTATAGCCGATATTGAACAATTGAAAAAAGATTTTCGCGATGCCACATTGAGGGCATTACAGGCCGGTTTTAAAGTGATTGAAATACATGCAGCACATGGTTATTTATTAAATGAATTCCTTTCACCGCTCAGTAATAAACGCACTGATGACTATGGTGGCTCGTTTGAAAACCGCATAAAATTATTACTTGAAGTGGTGGATGTGGTACGTTCTGTGCTTACAGACGCCCTGCCGCTCTTTGTGCGCATATCTGCAGTTGAGTGGGTGAAAGACGGATGGAATATAGAAGATTCCGTTGCATTGGCAAAACTTTTAAAAGATAAAGGCGTTGATTTAATTGATTGCTCTTCCGGCGGTAACTCATCCAATCAAAAAATACCGGTGGCGCCTTTATACCAGGTGCCTTTTGCAGAAAAGATAAAACAGGATGCTGGTATATTAACCGGCGCTGTTGGATTAATAACAACTCCACAACAGGCTGAAGATATATTACAGAAAGGCCAGGCAGATCTCATTATTCTCGCCAGGCAAATGCTGCGGGATCCATATTTTGCTTTGCATGCTGCAAAAGAATTTAATGTTGATGTGCAATGGCCGGTTCAATATGAAAGGGCAAAGGAGAAAAAATATTCCGGCAAGTAACATATCAACATTATAATAATGACCGTATAGTTAATCGTACCAGCATCTTCATACACTATAAGCTTAATACTGTTGTTACAGACGGTAATGGAACACAGCATTGCTGACGCAAAGCATAACAGAATTAAAAAAAGCAGCATCATACAACCCTCTTTTAAAAAGAGTTTTATATTAGCCAAAATATATTTATTGTAATACATCTAATGATCGCTAAATTCTCAACATTATGACAACACTTAAGGGCCCCGGTATTTTTCTTGCACAGTTCTTAGGCGATGAAGCGCCTTTTAATAGCCTGGAATCTATATGTAAATGGTCGAAAGACCTGGGTTTTGCCGGTGTGCAAATTCCTACCTGGGATGCACGCTGCATTGATCTGCAAAAAGCAGCTGAAAGCAAAACCTATGCAGACGAATTAAAAGGAAAAATAAACGAACAGGGATTAGAAATAACAGAACTTTCCACGCACCTGCAGGGCCAGCTAGTGGCCGTACATCCGGCTTATGATGTTTTGTTTGACGGGTTTGCACCTGAACAATACCGCAACAATCCCAAAGCAAGAACCGAGTGGGCAGTGCAGCAATTAAAATGGGCCGCAAAAGCTTCTCAAAATTTAGGATTGAATGCGCATGCTACATTCAGTGGTGCTTTGTTGTGGCAAACAGTTTATCCATGGCCGCAGCGTCCTGCAGGTTTGGTTGAAACAGGCTTTACAGAATTAGGCAACCGCTGGCTGCCCATCTTAAATACGTTTGATGAATCTGGTGTGGATGTATGTTATGAAATTCATCCCGGCGAAGATTTGCATGATGGTGTTTCGTATGAAATGTTTTTAGAGAAAGTAAACAACCATGCACGCGCCTGCCTGCTATATGATCCATCTCATTTTGTTTTGCAATGCCTCAATTATCTTGAATACATCGATATTTATCACGAACGCATCCGCATGTTTCATGTAAAGGATGCCGAGTTTAACCCCACAGGCAAACAAGGCGTTTATGGCGGATATCAAAGCTGGATTGACAGGGCCGGAAGATTCCGTTCATTGGGCGATGGCCAGGTTGATTTTAAAGCTGTATTCAGCAAACTGGCACAGTATGATTTTAAAGGATGGGCTGTGATGGAATGGGAATGCTGTTTAAAGCATCCGGTTGACGGTGCTACAGAAGGCGCTAAATTCATAAAAGATCATATTATACATGTAACGGAAAAAGCATTTGATGACTTTGCATCTGCCGGCGCAGATGAAAATTTAAACAGGCTGGTATTAGGATTGCAGTGATATAGGCTAAATAAAAGCTTATATCATGAAATTTATTTTAAGTATTGCAATCATAATTGTGTTCGCCTCATGCGGCGCAGGAACAGGAGAAACAAAAGCAAGCGACAGCGCAAATGCCACCCGCGACCTGGTTAATACCGGTGCAGCCATTGGCTCAGATTCAGGAAATAACAATGCCGGAGGAAAACTGATAGCAGCAAATGATTGCCTTACCTGTCACCAGATAGATAAAAAAAGTGTCGGTCCGTCTTACAGGCAAATCGCGGAAAAATATGATTTGAACCAGGGCAATATTGAAAATCTCGCCACCGCTGTTATAAAAGGAAGCAGGGGTTTATGGGGAAATGCGGCAATGACTCCACACCCGCGCTTAACAAATGATGAGGCCGAAGCAATGTGCCGTTACATATTATCATTAAGGAATTATGCAGATACTTTAAAATAATTTACTATTCATTAACCGGCTTCAATAAATTTGTGACATTATTTTGACAATCTATTATCTAATATTTTAAAATCAGAATCAATTGAAAAAGTATTTTGTAACAGTTGCATTACTTGCAGTAATTGCAGCCTGCAACAACAGCGGAACAGAAAGCGAAACCCCAGACTCATCTTCAACAGAAGCACCGGCTGCTTCATCGAATGATCTCTCATCAAACCCTGATTATCAGAAAGGCCTGGCACTCGTTGCCTCAAACGACTGCCTTACCTGCCATAAAGTAGATGAAAAAGTTACCGGCCCTGCTTACAGGGATGTTGCAAATAAGTTTGAGAATACACCCGAAAATGTTAGCATGCTCGCCCAGAAAGTTATTAATGGCAGCGTGGGCGTTTGGGGTCCGGTTGCTATGACACCGCATCCTGCATTATCACAGGCAGACGCAGAACAAATGGTGAAATATATTTTATTATTAAGAAATAAATAAAACACATGAGATTATTTACAACGATTGCGGCAGCATCCATACTTTTTGCTGCATGCAATTCTTCGTCTTCCGATACTGCAGCAACAGACACAACAGCTACGGCAGATGCAACCACAGAAACTGCATCGAATGATACAGGATGGATTTCTTTGTTTGATGGATCTACCCTGAATGGCTGGCATGCATTTGGGCAAACCGGCACAGGGAAATGGGCTGCTGACAGTGGAGTTATTTATCTTAACGCAGCTTCCGATGCCGAAGGCGGTGATCTTGTGAGCAACGACAGTTTTGGCAATTTTGATTTAAAGCTCGACTGGAAAATAGCTAAAAACGGCAATAGCGGTATTTTGTTTTACGTGCAGGATGATAAAGCAAAGTATGAAGACACGTATAAAACCGGTCCTGAAATGCAGGTGCTGGATGATGAAAGAAATGAAGACAATAAAACGCCCACACACCGCGCTGGGAGTTTATATGATATGATACAGGCAACGCCCGGTGCAGTAAAGCCTGCCGAAGAATGGAATAGCGTGGAAATAGTAAGTAACAATGGCAAGCTTGATTTTTACCTGAACGGCGTGCACGTTGTAAACACTACCATTTTTGATGATAACTGGACAAAAATGATTGCCAATAGCAAGTTTAAACAATGG
Source organism: Parafilimonas sp. (assembly GCF_051953455.1). Lineage (NCBI taxonomy): Bacteria > Pseudomonadati > Bacteroidota > Chitinophagia > Chitinophagales > Chitinophagaceae > Parafilimonas > Parafilimonas sp. The sequence goes on from NZ_JBQCIT010000060.1 coordinate 21,842, forward strand.
CCTGCTTTCGGTACCTTCAAAGAAGGACATATTGCTTTGCAATATCACGGACATGATGTTTGGTTCAGGAATATTATGATTAAGAAGTTATAGTAATTAATGTGAGTTCGGGATAAGGGGCGAGGTGAACGTGATTTCGACGATAGGAAAAATCTCTCGAATAGCAATCATTAAAAATATCAGGAGACCTCTCCTACCATTGAGGTGGCGGCTACCTTCACAATAAAATTGAACAACCTTTATATTCAAAATAAATCAAACTTCTTATCCCGAACTCACGTTAACTATCTATATAATATTTCAATAAAAAATCCCGCAGTATCAATTGCGGGATTTTTTATTAAACACTTCAACAGTTGCTATAAATACTTTCTTATTTCTTCCGCCAGTTCACCTTTTGTAATGGGAACGCCCATTACTTTGTTATAGGCTTTTGCATCAACTAAAAATTTATCACGGATAATTTTTATCAATTGACCGTTATTAATTTCAGGAATTAATATTGTTTCAAAATTGTTTAATATTTCTCCAAGGTTTCTTGGAAACGGCCGCAGATAACGTAAATGTGCATGGCTTACTGCATGCCCATCGGCTTGTAACTGTCTTGCTGCACTTTCAATAGCACCATAAGTGCTTCCCCAGCCAAGTACCAGTACTTTTCCTTTTTCAGGCCCGCTGTCTAAAGTTTGCAAAGGAATATAATCAGCTATATTTTCTACTTTCTTCTCGCGGATGTTTACCATCAATTGGTGATTCTCCGGATCGTAGCTTACATTACCTGTAATGTTTTGTTTTTCAATGCCGCCAATGCGATGCTCCAGTCCCGGCGTGCCTGGTATGGCCCAGGGGCGAACGAGCTTTTCATCTCTTTTATATGGAAGGAATTTATGCTCATCTTCTTCCAGGTCTGTCTTAAATTTTACATGTATCGGCTGCAGGTCTTCACTTTTTGGAAAACGCCAGGGCTCTGCACCATTAGCAATATAGCCATCGCTTAAAAATATAACCGGTGTCATATGCTGGAGCGAAATCCTTACTGCTTCAAAAACAGCACTAAAACAATCGCTTGGCGTTTTGGCGGCAATCACCGGCATGGGACATTCGCCGTTCCTGCCATAATAAGCCTGCAGTAAATCGCTTTGCTCTGTTTTGGTGGGGAGCCCGGTTGAAGGGCCGCCGCGCTGCACATCAATTATCAACAGCGGAATTTCAAGCATTACCGCTAAACCCATTGCCTCGGTTTTTAAAGCCATGCCGGGGCCGGATGTAGTGGTTACACCAAGGCTGCCGCCATAGCTGGCGCCAATGGCTGATGTGATGGCTGCAATTTCATCTTCAGCCTGGAAAGTTCTTACGCCAAATGCTTTATGGCGGCTTAATTCATGCAGAATGTCTGATGCCGGCGTGATGGGATAGCTTCCTAAAAACAAAGGCAGCCCGCTCTTTTCGCTGGCGGCAATCAAACCATACGTTAATGCCTGGTTACCCATAATGCTGCGATAGGTGCCGGCAGGCATTCTGGCCTTTTCCACCTTGTAACGCGTTGTAAAGGTTTCGGTGGTATCGCCATAATTGTAACCGGCCTGCAGCACTTTTATATTGCTGGCAAGAATGTTTTCCTTCTTCCCAAACTTTTCTTCAAGATAGCTGATGGTGCTATCGAGGCTGCGGTTATACATCCAGTATAAAAAGCCCAGCACAAACATGTTTTTGGCGCGGTCTTTTTCCTTCATACCAAGTTCCGGAAAATCTTTCAGTGTTTCGCGGGTAAGCTTGGTAACATCTATTTTAATTACATCGTAACTATCAAGGCTGCCGTTTTCCAGCGGGTTAATGCCATCAATATAATTAGCAAGGCGAAGGTTTTTGGCGTCGAAGCCATCGATATTTGCAATTATTCTTCCACCTTTTTTCAAAAAAGCCAGGTTTGCTTTCAGCGCAGCAGCATTCATCGCCACCAGCACATCGCACACGTCACCTGGCGTGAAAACACGATCGGAAGAGAAATGTAACTGGAAGCCGCTCACGCCCGGCAAAGTGCCTTGCGGTGCACGTATTTCGGCGGGAAAATCAGGGAAGGTGGCAAGGTCGAGGCCAAGAAGGGCTGTATTATTGGTAAACTGGGTTCCGGTAAGCTGCATGCCATCGCCGCTATCGCCTGCAAACTTAATCACTACATCTCTCAGCAAAACATCTTGTTTTTCCATATCTCTTAAAAAAATGGGTGCAAAGTTAGTTATATAAAAATTCAGTGCCGGCAATTTTACATTTCATGCAGAATTGCCTGCTGCCATGAAAGTACTTATTTGCCTTTTTTGCAAAGTTCACATAAAGTACGGCTGGCGATTAACGATTTACGAAATAATTATATGTAATCTGGAGTAGCAGACCTGTAAGAGCTTAGCCGGCCTGTATAAATTGAATTATGCAGGTTTTTCCAAACTTTCCTGCCAGCTTTTAAATTTATTCCTGTCAACCACAAGCCAAACCACATCATCCCATTCAAATACAGTGGAAGAATCCGGGTTGAGTATGCGTTCATTGCTTCTCTCAATTCCTATTACAAGGCCGGACGTTTTTTCGCGGATACGGGATTCCCGTATGCTAAGCCCTTTAAGCCGGTTGTATTCATCTACCACAATTTTTTGCAGAACAATATTGGCTATCTCCGAGTTTTCTGATTCGGTTACATCGGCATTTTCAAATACAGGTTTAAATACCTGCATTTGTTCGTCTGTAGCAATAATACCAGCATGATCGTATGGAAGCAGCTTATTGTAACGGCCGGGTGCATGAATAAGTTGCTTTCCCCGTTTTATGTAGGCCAGATTGATCCCATATTTTTCACGCCACCCAAGCTCCAGCAAAGTTTTGCCGATGTAATCAGCATTTGGGTTTACCTCCATATCAATTATTCCCGCAGACCAGGGCAATAACTGAGACCGGAGACTGGCAGTTTTTTTAAGCATTTCTTCCGGCGCATTGTTTTTTAATGCGGCTGTTTCCCTTGCATTCAGGTTAGTTAAAAAACTGCCTTCTATACGCTGGTAAAACCGTTGTATCCTTTTTGAGAAAAGATATAAGAAAGCAATGGCCAACGGCACCAGGAGCAATACGGATGCTTTTGCCGATATTGATTTGTCAACCCAAAAACCTATGAGTGCAATACCGATGATTATTCTTACAACCTCAATTATTAACAGCGGGCCTTTACTGTATTTTTCATCAAGCCAAAGCTCCCTGTAAGCCATGCTGTCGGGCTTCCTCGTCATCAGCGCCAGCAAAAAGGGAGCGCCCAGGCCAAGCAAAGCAACAAGACAAACTATGCCGGGCCATGTATCACCCTGTATGTTTTTATTTAAAAAAGGAACAAGCACATTAAATGCCAGCAGGCTCAGCGCCAGCAATATAAAGGCGTTTATAAACACTATTTTTATATATGAGCCAAGCACCTTTTTCCAGGTGCTTTCAGCCTGGATTTTTTGAGCGCCGGAAGAATAATTTTCAATCGCTGTTATAAATCTTTGCGGCAATATGCGTAGTAAAAAATTGTAAAAAGGTTCTGAATATTTAATAAGATAAGGCGTTGTAAATGTGGTTATGGCTGACGCACCGACCGCCACGGGAAACAGGAAATTACTGATGACACCGAGATTAAGCCCGAGTGTGGCCACAATAAAGGCAAACTCCCCTATCTGCGCCATGCTCATGCCCACCTGCACCGATTGCTTGAGCGTCTGGCCGGAAAGAATGGCACCCAATGTTGTGCTGAACAGCTTGCCAAAAACAGTAAGCAGGGTAACAATCAATACCGGCCACTTATATTCTATCATGGCGGCAGGGTCTATCATCATGCCGACGGATATAAAAAACACGGCGCCAAAGAGATCTTTCACAGGTTTAATAATGTGCTCCACTTTTTCGGCTGAAGTGGTTTCCGCAAATATGGAACCCATTATAAATGCGCCAAGCTCGGCAGAAAAACCAACTTTCGTTGCCAGTATTACCATGCCCAAACACAGGCCTATGGAAAGAATAAGCAGGGTTTCATCATTAATTAAATTCTTTGCTTTCTTTAATAAGGTGGGCAGCAGGAATATGCCCATAATAAACCATAAAGCCAGGAAGAACAGCAGTTTTAAAACAGTCTGTAAAAGTTCGCCGCCTTCAAATTGCTGGCTTACCGACATGGTTGAAAGCAACACCATCAATAATATCACCACGATATCTTCCACCACCAGCACGCCAAACACCACATTGGCATAGCGCTTTGTTTTCACACCCATTTCCTCAAAAGCACGAATAATAATGGTGGTAGATGAGCTTGCGAGCATGCCGCCTAAAAAAACGCTGTCCATCTTCGACCATCCCATCCATTTGCCGGCTAAATAACCGGCAGTTACAATGAAAATAATTTCTGTAAATGCGGTAATGGTTGAAGCACCGCCAACGCGTATGAGCTTTTTAAAACTGAATTCAAGGCCCAGGCTAAATAAAAGAAAGATCACACCAATCTCTGCCAGTGTTTCAATGTTTTCCTTGTCGGCAACGGTGGGCGTAATAGAAAGATGCGGCCCTACTAAAAGCCCTGCAATAATGTAACCCAGCACCAGGGGCTGTTTTATCTTCTTAAAAATTAAAGTGGTAATAGCACCTGTTACAAGAATAAGTGCTAAGTCTTCTATCAATTTTGGTAAATGGCCCATACTTATTCGTATTAATTCAGATAGATGCTGACTTGCGGAAGATAATAAAAAACAAAAATCCTGCGATAAAAATTACCTGCTTTCCCCAATCTTTTGGCCTGAAAATAATACCAGGACTTTATTTAAAATATACCGGAATAGCGAAAAATCTATTCTTCGTCAGGCCGCCTATTGCCTTCCATCAATATTTATAACAAAAACTGCAGGTAAGTTTGTAACTTATATTCAACAATATCTTTTTTACATATTTTTGTACGAAGTCCGATTTGTGAAAGACTTGATACACGCAGGCCCGATAAAAGTATAAACTGAAAAAAGCAACGAACAATAATATTATCTTCTCCTGCGGGTAAATTTCATAAAAATAAAGCTGTTGAGTTTGCTGGTGATGGAAACACTCCGGTTAAGAAATGCACGTAATGTTATGTGACAGGTGTTAAAATATAACAGGTAATAGGATGAAATTCTGTTAGAAGCCCGTAATAATGCAAATGCATAATTCTGAACCGGCCAAGCTAAACAGCATCTGACAGCAATGTGAATGCCGTAATAAAACATAAAGCCGGATATTAAAATCATACCAGAAAAATGATTGATTGCATTATTATTGAAGACGATCACATTTCGTCGTTTCATTTACGCCGCCTCGTGGAGCAGGAAAGTTCACTGGCACTTCACGGAACGTTTTTCAACGCTAAAGAAGCGCTGGATTTTCTGTCCAAAGAAATGATCGACCTTATTTTTCTTGATATAGAAATGCCCGATGTTACAGGTTTTGACCTGCTTGACCAGTTGCCCTACCGGCCTTATATTATTCTCACCACTTCAAAAACGGAATATGCTTTTACGGCATTTCAGTATAATGTTGTTGATTATTTAAAGAAGCCTATAACACTGCCAAGGTTTAAGGAATCGATAGAAAAAATAAAACCACGCATTAACCACGAAAAAGCACGTGTATCGAACGATATTTTTATTAAGGCCGACGGTAAGCTTATAAGGCTGCACGATAACGATATCAATTTTATTGAAGCCGTTGGCGATTATGTAAAATTCGTAACAACAGAAAAAACGTTTTTATCGCTTGCCACTTTAAAAAGCATCGAGGAAAAATTAAACTCCGACGCTTTTGTAAAAGTGCACCGCTCTTATATCATCAACACAAAAAAGATAAGTGATATAGAAGATAATACCATTCTTATAGGCAAGCACGTTATACCCATAAGTAAAGCGCACCGCAAAGTAATAATGGACAGGCTGAATATAATCTGATACAAAAATCAAACTACAAATACGGCATGAAATATATCGGCTTATTCCTTCTTGTTCAGTTATTCTACACAAAAGCAATTGCAAATAATACCCGTAATATTATTGATACGGCAGCGCAGGTTACGGTCTTTAACGATACAACGATTAAAGAAAGACCGCAGCAAAAATTACTATTATCCGTTGACCAGTTAAGGTATTCGCCGCAGGAAGTAAACATTACCCAAATTGGCGCAGGTTATTCCATAAAAGGAAAAAATGATCACCTGATCTTAAAGTTTAATAATGCTTTCAGCCACCACGATTATAGTGCACAATTGTTTTCTGAATACTATCATAACTTTTCAAAGAAAGATTACATTAATATTCTGCTGGCCGGCTCTGATGGTAAATTCTTTCCGGCATTCATTGGGGGATTTTCCAATTTTTTTGTTCCGGGGAAAGGATGGGAATTGCAGGCAGGCGCCCGGGTTTATGCACCTAAAGATGACAGCAGGAGTTTTGTATTTCCCGTGGGCGTAAGCAAGCAAATTGATAAACATTTTTTTGGTTACACATTATACATGGTTGAACAAAAAAAGCAACTGAGTTTTGTAAACAATTTTAATTACCGGTATTATTTTAAAGGCGACCAGTTCTTTTCAGTTAACTATGGCATAGGCGATCGCTATAATATTTTCCAGCCGGAAAACGTAACCGATATACCCGCTTCAAAAATGCATACCCAAACCGTAAATGCCTTATTCACCACCCCGGTTAGCGCAACATGGAATCTTGAAATACACTTCACTTATGAGCATTATAAAGATTCTAAGAGCAACAAAGATTTTAATATTTATATGCCGGGATTAATGGTAAGCAGGAAGTTGTAAGAAGCCACATTGTATTATTTATATTGCTTTTTAAAGGGCTTAGGGATGTCTGCTTTATACTCAATAGCGCTTAGGATTGAAGAGCTATATCTTTAAAAAATATTAAACAGTTAAAGGGTTTAAGTTGCTTTCGTTTTATTCTTATCAGCTAAAACTTGTTAAATAACCAATTGATCCACTCTACGCCACTGGGATAAAATCTTTCCTTTATAAAAGCTGCTGCAATTAATGTGGTTACCAATAAAACCTGGTAAATAAGCAGTCTTCTTTCTCTTTTTGCATCCGCTTTTATTTCCGCTTCATGTAAAGCGGCATAACGCAGCATGTTTTCTTCTTCTTCTGAAAGCGGTACAGCTAACCTGCTATAACCACCTTGCCCGACTTTTGAGTCTTGTCCCATTTTAATTCAGCTTTTTTATATTCCATAATATAAGAGTACAGCGTGATGGTGCAGAGTAATGCACCAAAACCTGAAATCAATAATAAAGTAAGTGAAACCCAGTAAGGCTTTTTATTTTTATCTGCAATGTAAGCCCAATAAGCTACCAGCATGCATAGTGAAGCCCAGGCATACATAAACAATACAATTATTTTTTGCGTTAATCCGAGGTCAGCCTGCGTCATGCCGTTTACAAAATGAATGAAATCATCTATTGCAGTGGGAAAGCAGGAAAGCACGATGATAGTGAGTGATATAATGCCCGGGAACAACACGCCCTGCAGCCATGCTTTCTTTGCAGTTTGCTTATCGATGATAAGCGAATAAATCGTTATGAATAAATAAGTGAATGCATTAACAATCCACAACTGTTTAAATAATAACCACGATTCGCTGAAGTTGGAAAAGAACAGCCATATCAAACCAATTGATGATAAGATCATAAAAACCGGCATCAATAAAATGGCAAACCATAACAATGAAAAACTAAAGCTGCCCAGTTTCTTTCCATTCTTTTTATTAAGCCATATATGTTTGAAGGCTTTTGTAACCTGCACATTGCCACGCGCCCACCTTAATCGCTGTTTCCATATGGCAACAACAGAGCCCGGTTCTTCTGCCCACACAGTGGCATTGCCATCAAACACGGCTTTGCGGCCATTCAATTGTGTTTTGAAAGTGGTGAAGGTATCTTCTGCAAGCGATGATGTATCTATCTTTCCGCCAATAGCCAGCAGGTTTTCACGGCTGTGCAATTGAGCGCCGCCTGCCAAACAAGCCAGCGATCCCATTACATTCTGCGCCCTTCTTGATGCCGCCTGCGCTGTTATATATTCAAACGCAATAAACTTTGAAATGAAATTGCCCGGTGCGCTGCCCTCTTTAATATATGCTGTAACAGAACCCACATTTTTATCAGCAAGATGCCTTGTCATTAAACGCAGTGCATTCTTTTCAAATAAAACATCAGCATCAATAATCAATAAAGCTTCAGCCCAATTCTCTTCAAGTATTATATTAATACCATGATTTAATGTATGCGCTTTCCCCTGCCCGCCTCTTTCTCTTCTTAAGTGAAAAACATTATCAGGATATTGCTCATGTTTATCTTTTACCACATCAGGCGTATGATCTGTGCTGGCATCATCCACCACATATACTCTTAATGCATGACGCGGATAATCCATCGATAAAAGATGCTCAATGGTATTACCAATTACATCGCCTTCATTCCAGGCCGGCACAATTATCGCAACCCTGGGCATATAAGCTGCTGTGTGTTTATAATGATTTTTTATGCCGTGAAGGCCAATCATAAAAAACTGGTACAGCGATGCCCATACAGGTATGGTACCGAGCAGTGCAAAAAAGATGGCGATATAATCAAATACAAGCGGCATGAAGAGTTTTGTAATAGTGTTAGTGTGAGTGGTGAATTGTAAGTAAACCTTACAACTCACCTGGTAATAATTTAAACTGCCAGCGCTAAGGTTTCAGGCACGAGTACTTCTTCGCTTAAAAAGAGAGCAGGATCGAAGAATTTTTCCTGGAAATAACGCACCATAGCAATCTCTTTATAATCAGCCACGATTGCAACCGGCCTGTTAAACAAAATATTTTCTGCGCACATTAAAGGTATATCTGCACCGGCTGCAATAATAAGGCTGAGGCCACCGGAAAAACGCGGGTTTATTTCAAGCAGCATAGGACCATTTTCTGTATCTATAACCTGCACATTAATAGCGAATCTCAAGTTTAAACTTTCTGCAACCGCTATGGCATATTCAATAATCTCTTTCTTTTTGGTAACTTTTGAAGTAACGGCAACGCCTGAATCTGTTCTCATTCTTTCACGGGCAACAGCAGCACATACTTTACCGTTTTTATCAATCATCATATCTATGCTGTATTCTTTGCCTTCCAAAAATTCCTGCACCATAAAATTCTTTCCTTCCAGGTGTGCCAGGTTTTCCAGTTCTTCACAGTTAGTTACTTTAAATATATCCCTTGAGCCGCTGCCGTTTCTTGGTTTTACGATCCAGTTATTATTGAAATGTGATTTAGCTAAAAAGTTTTCAAACAAATCATAATCGCCTAACTGCACATTCTTTTTGCAGGCTTCCATTAAAAGATATTTATCCTGGCAGGTTTCCAGCGCATCAACGGGTGAAACCAAGACCTTGCAATCAATAGCTTCAAATGCTTCAATACTATTGGCCACCGGCATTAATTCAACATCGCATGTAGGTATTAAAAGATCAATGTTATGCTTTTGGCAAAGCTCAAGTAAAAAGGGAACAAACATTTCAGATTTACCGGCAGGCAATATAAACTGCTGGCCTTTTGGAACGAGGTACAAACCGGCAGACATCGGGTCCATATCACCCATAAAAATATTATAACCGGCTGCTGATAAAGATTTGTAAGCGCATATTGCGGCGGGTCCGCCTGCTCCTGTAATTAAGATATTCATAATTTCTTTTTTAAAATTGTTATTGATTGGTTTGGTTATTTATTAGGCACGGATTACTTCAAAGGGTTCAACAATGCCATACCTTGAAAAGCGGCCCCAGTATTCTGCGGTTGATCTTATTAATGAATCGGCCAGGTAAGCACATTTTGTTTTTTGGGAATGGAAGAATGAGATCATTTCAATTTTATCATCCATATATTTTTCAATATGTTCAAAGCGCAAAGGCTTAAAGTTGATATTGCATGATGGGCTTAAGTAAGAATACACCTGCGTAACGCCGCGTGCAGCCACCATAGTTGCATGATAAGTGTTCCTGTGGTCCTGGTGGTTATCGTTTATGCTGTGCGTATAAATAATATCGGGCTGCACTTTAGCAATAACCTCTTCAATGATCTTAATGGTTTCAGGGCCATCAGTTATAAAAGTGTCCTTCAGGTTTTTCATATATAAATTGGCATTTACATATTCAGCAGCTTTAAGCGATTCCTTATAACGGATATCTACATTGCCCCCCTGTTCACCATTGGTGAGCGTAAGAATATGCACTTTATCACCTTTCTCTGCATGCTTCATCAAGCTGGCGCCACAGCCAATTTCAACGTCATCCGGGTGAGCGCCGATTGCCAGCACTTTCTTGATATTCAAAGTTTCGCGGATGGTTTTGATTTCGGTTGATAACCTTTCCAGTAAAACCTGCGTAGCCAGCGGGTAAACCAAAAAGTGATTAACACCGCTATCGAGGGCTGAGGACATTAAATCCACATCTTTATTCGCAGAAATTAATATTACGTGCGAAGCGGGATTATTTTGTTTGATTGAATAAAGCGTAGTACATGCTGTAGCCAGGTTTTCATAGTTCACTGCCATTATTATTAAATGCCAGCGTTTCTTTTGAATACGGTAAACAATATCAGCAGTCAGTTCCATTTGTTCGCACTTTTGTGCGGTTTGGGCTTCCAGTTCATCGGCAAGTATCTGGGTTTCTGTAAGCTTGCCAACAATTAAGATGTTCATATAAATTTTTAATTTGCGAGAGCAAAATTATCAGCCGGCTATACCTTTTATATTTCATATCGGTGAAATGATAATTATTATCGTCGAATGGATTTAAAAATCTGTCGGGGTAAGATTTGAACGATGGCTCTTCCGCAATATTTAAAACTGGTATGATTTAAAAGCCTGGTTTTACAACTCCAATTATAAGACTGAATTAAACGGACTATACCTATTTTTCTTCTCTTCCAAACAATTTGCGTAATTCATTTTTCGAATCATCCAATACCTTTCTTTGCGCGGCGTTAAGATTATCGCCTGCACGGTTCTCATAAAAATTAATCATGCTCATGGCAGATTGAAAAGGGCCTGCTTTTTTGCGCTTACTCTTTTCTGCCGAATGCTTTACCGACAATGCAATTTTCTTCGCATCTTTTGATTTGAAAATATCTTTTTCCAAATCCATCGCGTTGCTGGTTTGGGTAACCTTTTTCGACCATTTCTTTGGCGCGGCTTTCCTGGCCTTTTTTTTAGATGCTGATTTTTTTACAGCTCCTTTCTTCGCTTTAGATGATGATGCTTTTGCCATAAATCTTTTCCTGAAAACAACGCAATCATAATACCAGCTTTTACGATTGCCGGGTATTTGCGGGTTCATACAGCACGTCAATCATTTTACTACGGTTAAATTCCTTTTCATTATTGGAAAGCCAAACGGTGGCCACTCCATTGCCTATAAAATTGGTAAGTGCTCTTGCTTCACTCATAAACCTGTCAACGCCTAATAAAAATGCAAGGCCTTCGATGGGGATAACTTTCACGGCTGTAAGTGTGGATGCAAGCACAATAAAACCACTGCCTGTAACACCTGCTGCTCCTTTAGATGTAACGAGTAAAACACCAATAATAACAAGCACCTGGTGAAGGGTAAGTTCAATATTATACACTTGAGCAAGAAACATTACCGCCATGGAAAGATAGATAGTTGTGCCATCAAGATTGAAAGAATAACCTGCAGGCACCACCAGCCCTGTAACTGATTTTGCACAGCCCATACGTTCCAGCTTTTCAATCAATGAGGGCAGCGCCACTTCTGATGAGGAGGTACCTAACACGATTAAAAGCTCGGCGCGTATATATTTTAGAAATTTAAGTATGCTGATTTTATAATACTGCAGCATTAAACCAAGCACAATAAAAATGAAACACAAACAGGTAATATAAATACTTATCATCAGCCTTATTAAAGGTAATAATGTATGCAGGCCAAACTTACCAATAGTATAAGCCATACCGCCAAAAGCGCCGAGTGGCGCCAGCAGCATTACTAAATGCAAAGCTTTAAAAACATATCTTGAAATATTGGTAAGCGGCGTAATGATAATTTCTTTTTTGTTATACCCGCTTAACCATATTCCAAAAATTACGGCAACGATTAATATCTGGAGCGTTGGATTATCTTTAAAAAACTGGAGCCAGCTAAACTCGTTTGATTCTTTTATATATGCAGAAATATTGCCGCCTTTTATAGATGAAATATCAACGCCGCGGCCCGGTTGTATAAAATGGGAAACGATGATGCCAATTAATAAAGCAAAAGTGGTAACTATTTCAAAATACAATAATGCTTTGCCTCCTACACGGCCCGTTTTTTTCAGGTCGCCCATATTACTGATGCCAAGCGATATGGTTAAGAAAATGATAGGATAAATAAAATATTTAATCAATAGAATGAAATAATCACCGAGAACCTTCATTTTTATTGCAGTGCCAGGATAGAAATTCCCTAACAGTGCACCGGCTGTTATGGCAACAAGCACCCAGAAGGTTAAATTGGTAAATAATTTTTTCACAAGACAATAATAACTTAATTATAAGTTCAGGAAGAATTACAGCGGCATTAAATGCATGCCTTCATTTTTAATAAGGATTATTTTAGTATAGATAAATGGTTTTGCTTTAATTTAAAATTCTTAACATCGAATATGGCTTTAAGCGAAATGGATGATCTGAAACAGCAGGTGAAAAAATTATCGCAGCAGTTACAACAGGTGCAGGAAGAAGTAATGCAAATGCAGCGCCGGATAAATGAAAGTGATAACCGTTCTGTGGGTTCTGCTAAGTTGCCTGGACCCGTTCCTCCACCGCCACAAGCAGTGAGAAAAAATATTGCTTCGCAACGTTCGGTTGAAAATTTTATAGGTTTAAAGATCATCAACCTTGTTGGTATTGTTGTATTGCTGATTGGGATTTCTATAGGCGTAAAATATGCAATTGATAAAAATCTCATCACACCCTTTGTAAGAATTATACTTGCTTACTCAGCAAGCGTTGCATTGCTTTTACTGTCGTTCATGCTAAAGAAAAACTATGAAGGTTTTAGCGCCATACTGTTCAGTGGTGCCATGGCTTCCATGTATTTTACAACATATGGTGCATTCACTTATTATGATTTCTTTTCGCAAACACTTTGCTTTGTTATCATGGCTGTAATTGCGGTTTATACGGCAAGCAGGTCGCTGCAATATAACCGCCAGGAAATTGCAGCCGTAGGCATGGTGGGCGCTTATGCTATTCCCATGCTCATCAGCACCAATCATGAAAATTATATCTTACTGTTTAGCTATATACTTGTAATGAATGCAGGCATACTCATTATATCTTTTAAACGGTCATGGAAATTATTAAACCTGCTTGCACTGGTTATTACATGGAGTTTCTTCATTGGCTGGTTGCTGGCCCGGTATAAAGAAGTCTTCCGGTTTTATGCAGTTATTTTCATGAGCGTTTATTTCATCCTATTCCTGCTGAGCGCTTTTGCGTTTACCGTAACAAGGAAAACGAAGTTGAGCAACCAGCAACTACTGCATGTGCTTATAAATAATTTTGCACTTTTTATTGCACTGCTTACTATTTTCAGCATCCCAACTTCTAACCCAAATGCAGCGGGTGTAACGGCTTTCTGTGCTGTATTATTCTTTGTTTTTGCCATAGCGGGCAATTATTTTTTTCACGATGAAAAAGTGCTTAACCGCATACATTACGCTACTGCTCTTTTGCTAATTGTTTTATGGATAGGCATACAATGCAGCGGCTTAACCATTACCATGCTCTGGACACTGCTTGCCATCATTGTATTTATAACTGGCATCCTGACAAAAACAGTATGGCCAAGGCTTGCTGCTATTTTACTTGTAGCACTTACGCTTTTAAAACTGGTTCTGCTGGATAGTATATTTTTTACCGCCGTTCAAAAAATTATTGCTTATATCACCATTGGTACATTGCTGCTTGTGCTTTCTTTCTTCTATCAAAAATTTAAAGCGGTTTTATTTGCCGATGATGAAAATAAAACAAACATCAGCGATTGAAGTAAAACGGATTGTTTGCCACCGTATTAAATTCATTCCATATTTCCTGCACAATATCAGCAGCAGGTTTTATATTGTTTATTAAAGCGCTTACTTCTCCAATTTCCAGTTCGCCTTCATCAAGTTCTCCTTCCAGCATGCCTTTTTTTGCACGGCCATGCCCCAATATTGCCGCAAGTTCTTCTTTAGTTGCGCCACGCATTTCAGCTTCTTTTATCGTTTCAGAAAAATTGTTTTTAAGCAACCGCACCGGCACTACTTTTTTTATACTCAGCATTGTATCGCCTTCTTTGCTGTTTACAACAGCTTCTTTAAACTTTATATGGTTGGAAGCTTCGTTGCTGCATACAAAGCGGCTGCCTATCTGCACGCCATCGGCGCCTAAAATCATGGCTGCCAGCATTTGCCGGCCTGTTGCAATACCGCCCGCAGCCAGCACCGGAATTTTCACCGCTGCTTTCACAAGCGGAACTAAAACCATTGTAGTCGTTTCTTCGCGGCCGTTATGGCCACCAGCTTCAAAACCTTCTGCCACTACCGCGTCACAACCTGCGGCTTCTGCTTTTTTAGCAAATGTGCTGCTGCTTACCACATGTACTACCGTTATACCATGTTGTTTTAAAACCGGGGTCCAGGTTTTAGGATTACCAGCGCTCGTAAAAACAATTTTCACACCCTCGTCAATTACAATTTGAATATGCTTCTCAATATCAGGATATAAAAGCGGAATATTTACACCAAAAGGCTTTGCAGTGGCAGCCTTGCATTTGCGGATATGCTGAAGCAATACTTCAGGGTACATGCTTCCGCTGCCGATAAGACCTAATGCGCCGGCATTGCTTACAGCGTTGGCAAGCTTCCAGCCACTTGTCCAAACCATGCCGGCCTGAATGATAGGATAATCAATATTAAAAAGCTGTGTAATACGGTTGGAAAAGTTTGCCATCAACCTAAAATAAAACAAAGCGGGTTAATAAAGAAGGATAAAATTATTTAAGCGAAATGATAGTGCAGTTACAGGAAAATTAATATAAATATCTTCTCGTTTCCACGCAGGAAATAAACCTTTTCATAACTGAATTTTTCTTGTTGTTATCTGCTTTTGCTTTCGAACCCGGGCTGCTTGTTTTTAATATGGGAGCAGCGGGTTGCAGGTTTTGCTTTTGCGAGGTGAATGCGATAAATAAAAACGTAGCTGCCAATAATGCGGCAGCAATAAAGATTGGTATATTTCTTAAGTAGCGGATGGTTAAATAATTTGGCTACGAATATAGTCGTAAACTAAATAGTTTATAAATTTTTCGCTGTTAAAAAAAAACAAAACAATGCCGGTGCAAGGCTTAGCAACAATTGTATTAGGTTTGCCCCATCTTAATTATGCAGGTATGAATAAGCATAAAAATTTTCGGCAATTTTTATACTAAGCGATGAAAATTTTTTTTGCGTAATTCCCATCTGACAAAAAATGTAAAAACAAAAAATATTCAGATGAATGAAAGTTTTACTAACCGCATCCAGGCCGAATTGCTGGAAATAGAGTCTTCCGGTTTGTTTAAAAAGGAACGCATTATTACCAGCCCGCAGGGCGCTGAAATTACCGTAAACGAAAAAAAAGTTTTGAACTTTTGTGCTAATAATTATCTCGGTCTATCGTCTCATCCTAAAGTTATAGAAGCAGCGCACAAGGCTATAGAAACACATGGCTACGGGTTAAGCAGCGTGCGCTTTATTTGCGGCACGCAGGATATTCATAAAGAGCTTGAAAAGAAAATAGCTGATTTTTTAGGTACGGAAGATACCATTTTATACTGTGCCGCCTTTGATGCCAATGGCGGTGTTTTTGAACCTTTATTTAATGAGCAGGACGCTATTATAAGCGATGCTTTGAATCATGCCTCTGTAATTGATGGCGTGCGTTTATGCAAGGCGCAGCGTTACCGTTACGAACATAATAACATGGAAGACCTTGAGGCGAAACTGATTGATGCCGCCCATTTGCGCAGCCGCATTATTGTAACAGACGGGTCTTTCAGTATGGATGGCACCATTGCGCAATTGGATATGATTTGCGAACTGGCTGAAAAATATGATGCCGTGGTAATGATTGATGACAGTCATTCAACCGGATTTTTAGGAAAAACAGGCCGTGGCACACATGAATATAAAAATGTAATGGGCAAGGTTGATATTATTACCGGCACCCTGGGCAAAGCACTTGGTGGCGCCAATGGCGGTTTTACCAGCGGCAAAAAAGAGGTTATTGAAATGCTGCGCCAGCGTTCCCGCCCTTATCTTTTTTCCAATACACTGGCGCCTGCCATTGTGGGCGCATCCATTGCGGTTTTTGATATGCTGTCTGAAACAACTGAACTGCGTGATAAACTGGAACGCAATACTATTTATTTCAGGAAAAAAATTACAGAAGCCGGTTTTGATATAAAGCCCGGCGAACACCCGATTGTACCAATAATGTTGTACGATGCCATTGTGGCACAGCAGTTTGCAGCCAAATTGCTGGATGAGGGCATTTATGTAATTGGCTTCTTTTACCCCGTGGTGCCAAAAGGCCAGGCAAGGATACGCGTACAGTTAAGCGCCGCTCATGACATAAAAGATATTGACAAAGCAATCACAGCTTTCACAAAAATTGGAAAAGAGTTAGGTGTAATAAAAAACGGGTAATACCTTTACGCCGTAATCAAAGAGCAATCCGATGAATACTTTACTTCGTTCTGAGAGCGAAAAACCGAAATTAGTGGAAGCCGGTCTTCCTTTCTGGAAACTGGTTAACATGTTAGATAACGGGATGACTGAAGAGCAAATTATCAATCAATATCCGTTACTTTCTTCTGCAGAAATAAAGGTGGCTATGAAGTATGCTGGTTCCACAGCAGTTTCTATAACCCGATAAACAGTCGTTATAAATTTATCAGCTGTTAGCTTTTAAACCAGCAAATAATGCATGTAATTAAGCGTTCAGGTTTTTATTGCCTGCTTTTTGGCGCCCTCCTTTTTTCAGCCTGTTCCAGCAATAATATTACCAGTGATGACAGCCTGAAAAAGTATTTTGATGAATACCATGTAACGGGCACTTTTGGTATGTTTGATAACGGGCAGGCTCAGTTTACCATTTATAATTTAAAAAGGTTCACCGACAGCGCTTACTCACCCGCATCCACGTTTAAAATTGTTAACTCACTTATTGGCCTGCAAACAGGCGTTATCTCCGGCGAAAAAATGGTAATACCCTGGGATGGCGTGGTTCGTTCCCATCCTGAATGGAATAAAGACCTCACCATGGAACAGGCTTTTAAAGTATCAGCCGTTCCTTACTACCAGGAGGTAGCAAGAAGAATTGGAAAAGATACCATGCAGCACTGGCTGGATAGTTTGGGGTATGCCTCCAAATATGGCCGCGCCTTTATTAAAAATGATCTTGATTCTTTCTGGCTCGATAATAATATTAAAATTACCGCCGATGAACAACTGGGCCTGGTAAAGAAATTATATTTTGAACAACTGCCCTTTCAGAAAAGGGTGCAGGCAGTTGTAAAAAATGTAATGGTGCAGGAAAAGAATTCCAACTACACCCTGGCATATAAAACAGGTTGGGGATATAAGGAAGATGGGAAATCCATCGGCTGGATTGTAGGCTGGGAAGAAGAAAACAAGCATCCATATTTTTTTGTTTTGCAGATAGAAGGCGCGCATGATATGGATATGGTAACAGCCCGGTTGGCTATCCTGAAAAATATCCTTTCACAATATGGATTTTTCAAAGGGCAGCGGTAATTCTTAAACATCTATCTCAAAAATTTTCTGTTCCTTTTTTTCTTTAAACCCAAGATAAAGATAAAACGCATGCGACGCGTTTCGCACAACATTGCACCTCACCCTTAATCTTTCCCGGTTTTTATCCCGGCACCATTGCTTCGTTTTTTCAATAAGCGCTTTGCCAATTTGTTTATTGCGCAACTGTTCATCCACGACAAGCCCGCGG
This sequence comes from Parafilimonas sp., assembly GCF_051953455.1. NCBI lineage: Bacteria > Pseudomonadati > Bacteroidota > Chitinophagia > Chitinophagales > Chitinophagaceae > Parafilimonas > Parafilimonas sp. The sequence goes on from NZ_JBQCIT010000060.1 coordinate 39,965, forward strand.
ATTTCGCAGTATGGAAGCGATTCAAGTGTTACAACGCCCGCAACCGTTATCCAGCCAGCTACCTGGTTATTGAACACAGCCACAAATGCCGCAGCATTATTATCGTTTAAGAGCATTTCAAGATTATGTTTAACCTGTTCAGTATCTATTGTATAACCAAGTTGGCCGGTAAGGGCATTAACAGCTGCGGAATCTGCCGCCTGCATGGTTCTTATAGAAATTTCCATCATAATATTTGCAATTTTAGTGTTCTTCTTTCTGCCAATCATTAATCAAACCATAAAAATCAAGTTTTAAATACACGATTGGCTTAATGCTTGTAGCTTGCAGCGATCGCATAATGTTTCAGTTTGAACATACCATATACCTTGCCGGGTTAATAACAATTATTCCACTGGTTATACTGCTGCTTTCCGTATTGCAATGGAAGAGGAAGGTAAAAAAGGCTTTGGGCGATGAAACACTCATTGATCAGCTTACCAAAAATTATGATGGAAGGAAATACAAACTCAAGTTTATTTTAATAACCGCAAGCATAGTGTTATTAATTATTGCTGCGGCCAACTTAAGAAAACCCGTGATTAGTAAAGCTGAAAAACGTGCCGGCATTGATATAATGATTGCATTGGATGTAAGTAAAAGCATGTGGGCCGAAGACGTAAAACCTTCCAGGCTTGATGCAGCAAAACAATTTGTAAATAACCTTATTGATAAACTGGATGATAACCGCGTTGGCCTCGTGGTTTTTGCAGGCCGCGCTGTATTGCAAATGCCGCTTACATCAGATTTTGCCGTATCCAAATTATATGTTTCCAATGCTTCGCCTGAAGCCGTGCCTGTGCAGGGAACAGTAGTGGGCGATGCATTGCGTTTATGCGCCGGTTCATTCAGCTCAGAAGAAAAAAAATACAAAGCCGTTGTTTTAATTTCGGATGGAGAAGATCATGATCCCGGCACTGAAGATATATTGCAGCAGCTAAGCGATAAAGGCATTATTGTAAATACAGTGGGCGTGGGCAGTGTAAACGGCGCGCCCATAACAGAGCCTGGCGCTAAGGCTTACAAAGTTGACCGTAACGGGCAAACCGTTATAAGCAAACTAAATGAGGAAGAACTTCGCACAATAGCGCAGCAAACCGGCGGCGCTTATTTTCATCTTGACAACGCGGGCACTTCTGCCAGCAATATCGCTGCCATTGTAGATGGCATGGAGAAAAAAGCCATAGAAACAGGCGGCGGTGAAAAACAATACAGCTCA
>NZ_JBQCIT010000061.1:0-3570 GCF_051953455.1 Parafilimonas sp.
GCTTTTACGGGATAATGTTTTGCAGCAACAGGATAGAGCCGTTTGCCTGCAAAAGGTGGTGGAGTAAACCGCTCATCGGCAAACACATCAACCGAATCAGGATGATCAACGGCAATGAGTTCGGCCTTATCAAAATAAACAGCTTCCCAAAGTTCTTCAGTTATTTTAATGGAATATTTGCCATCTTTTGGTTTAATGTTATCACCGGGACTAAGCAGGTATTCTTTGGATGCATCGGAGAAAGCATAGGTTGTATCTTTTCCGTTAATGGCCAAAGGCATGCCGAGTGCGCTGCGCCACATCATATCTTTTACAAACTCATACCGCTTGCCATTCCAGGCATACAGGAAAGGACAGGAGCCTTTGAGCATTTGCTCTTCGATTATTCTTTCACTGGCTGAAGGATCTTTAATGTACTGCGGTGTGCCGTTTGGCCAGATGATACGTACAGCATCAAGCGAAGTACGTGTGCCTACGCCAAAAGTGGTAATGGATCTTTTTATGGTTTTTACCTGATAGAGATCGCCTGCTTTGAGTTCCACCTGTGCACCTATGCCCAGCCGGTTATTTTTATTGCTGCCATAAGTAAGCCCGGTTAACTGCACCTGCATATAATGGTTTAAACTGCCTACATCATTCCTTATCAGTTTTATGCCACCGGGACCTGCCAGGAAAATATCGTCATCACCATCCGAATTAAAATCGGCAATAGCAATACTTGTAGCAACACCGGTTGTTTGCGGCAATAAAGACGATGCATCGCTAAAGCTCTTTGCATTCTCATTATGAAATAAGAATACAGCATTGGAAGATGTATTGGCTGTGCCCGCTACGAGCAGGTCGGCATAACCATCATTATCATAATCTAAAAATGCAGCATCATACACCTTTACATTTTGCAGGGTTGTGGAAATTGTTTTTGAAGCGGCATCAGCAGTAAAACGATTGCCGCTGGCATTCTTTAACAGGAAATGTTGCCCGCTGCCGGCTATAAACAGATCAGGTAATCCATCATTATTATAATCTGCAAACGCAACGGCTTTACCGTTGTACGCGGAATTTTTAAGCCCGGCTGAAGCAGTAGCATTTGTGAATTTCGAATGACGGTTATTGTTTAATAATGACAGGCTTCTTGTTTCGCTTGCCACAATTATATCTAAATCGCCATCGCCATCATAATCACTAAAATCCATACCGGCAGCACCTGAAATGGCAAGGCCCATGGCGCCTGCCTGTTCCGTAAATGTACCGTTGCTGTTATTGCGGAAAAATTTGTTCCCGGCTGTTGTGGATGCATACAAATCGAGGTCGCCATCCTGGTCAAAATCGGCAAAGATCATTTTCTGTATGTTCACTGAATTGCCTAATCCAATATCATTTCTTTGATAAGCGAACGTGCCGTCGCCATTATTTCTGTATAGCAGGATGCCTCTTGCTGTAGCAACAAACAGATCGGGATAACCGTTGTTATCATAATCTATAAATGCGGCGTCATGGTCTGCGGCATCATGATCAATTCCGCCGGGCACATCCGTTTCCTGGAAGCTGCCGATCTTACTTGCCAGCAACCGGCATTTTTGTTTGCCGCCTGTTATGCTGCTGGTGTATAAATACATTTCGCCGGCGTCTGTATAATCCGTTACGGCAATTACGCCATTAGTGCCTTTATCTGTGTCGCCAAAATCAAGGCCTATCAATTTTGTAGCATCGGTAAACCCTTTATTTGTGGCATAGCCTCTTCGTGTATTCTGGCCTTTGTTTTGCACCTGGCTTGAAGCAAATGCTGCATAACCAACCGGCAATTGCGGGCCTGCAAGCAGCGCCATCGATTCAACATAACTGCTGGTAAGTGCCAGCAGATCTTTGAACCGGCTTATCTGCATTTTGGCTTTTGAAAAATCTTTTGCGCTGAGTGATTGTGTAAGCTGATTATACGATGCATTTAATGCAGGTGAAAAAGAAGGAACGGTTTTTTTTATTCCCTGTAAATAAAATATTGCCGAATCTGCCTTATTGTTGCTGATAAGCAGTTCTGCGAGGTTGAGCCTGGCAACAACATTAGCCGGCGAAAGCGAAAGCACTTTAAATAAATATCTTTCCTTTAAATAAATATCTGCAGCCAGGCCTGAAAAAGCATACCATGCAAAAACATTGCGGGAATTTTTTCTGGCAATACTGTTTAACTGGATTATTGCATTGCGCCTGTCATTCTTCTGAAGATAAATTTTTGCGAGCACGGATTTTACATCCGGATCATCGGGCTTTAGTTTTAAGCCTGCTTTAGCCGTGCTTTCAGCTTTGGTGTAATTTTTTTTGGAGAGATAGAGAATGGCAAGGTCACGGTAATTTAAAATTTCATTAGGATCGGTCTTTATCGCTTTTAAAAATGCAAACTCCGCTTCGTTCACCTGGTTTTGCTGTAAGTATTGATACGCCAGCATCCTGGGCGGAAGATTTTCATTTTGAGAAAAGGCAATGCTGGCAGTAGATGCTATAATAACAAGCACGCAAAATATTCTTATGAAAAAACCTGGAAATAAATTATTAGCTAGTTTCATTTAATGGTCAATGATTTTGCAAGGCTACAAAATAAGTTGTATACAAATACCCTTGAAAGCAAATACCGCTGCCGGATTAATTTAATGCGAATAAGATAAAGCTAACTTTTATTCTTATTATTTTTTTGCATTCAATGCATTCTTAAACCTGTCTGTATTAATAACCCTCGTATTATATTCTGCCTGGTATTTTTTGTGCCTTGCATCCGCCGGGTAAGCTGTTTCACCCCGATAAGGATAAGCCGGCATATTATGAAAAGGCAGCGGTTCAACAGTTTGCCCGTAAGCTGTATTCAGGTCGCCATCTTTTACCCATCCTTCGCTGTAAATAAGAAAATCACGCTTCCATCCTTTGGGCAATACAGGTAAATTGGATGCATCAAAATCAATACTTATTTCATCACCTGAATTGCAGATGATATATTCATCATCGGCCTGTTTTAATAAAGGCAATACATCGCCGTACCGCGTATAATTACCTGTAAGGTCTCTCCATTTCTGCCCGCCCGAAACATTGTAATAATCAAACCAGTGCGGGCCAAACGGGCCACCTTTTGTGTAAGTGGATGAATAACCCCTGTAACCCAGCGTGGCTGTTGTCATGGTAAGATCATGCAGGTTTACCGGCGCTTTAGATAAACCGTTGGAGAAGAAAATTTCATCCCAGTAAATCTGCATATTGGTTTGAATCCTTACGCGCCTGTCACTCTTTGAAAGAAATTTGCCTGATAAATCAACAATGACCATTTTATCTTTCCCCATAGGAAAACCAATGTTGGGAATAACCGTTTTCCATTTGCCATCTTTATCAATTACCTGCAATGAAGGTGGTTTTTGCCGATAAGTATCGGCCTGTGCCATGGAAGTATTTATGCTGGCATCAGCAGGAAATATCCATCCACGCAAAAAGAGATGAAGGTTATTATTGGATGCTTTATCTCCCAAATCCAACACGAGGTCATGGTCTTGGGCAAGCCCCTGGAATTTGCCCATTTCAAAATTAGATATGTAT